>NZ_BAAHYZ010000006.1:0-223063 GCF_054657295.1 Desulfocastanea catecholica | reverse complement strand
TATAGCTGAAGTTCTCCCCGGCGAGGAAAAAGATGCCCACCGGCGTGTGTTCCACCAGCTCCTGCCACGAGGCTTCACTCTCGGCCAGGGCATCGACCATGTTCTGGAATTCCGTCACATTTTCAAAGGTGACGACAACGCCTTCGATGACATTGCCGATGGTTCGAAAAGGCCTGACCCGCATGCGATACTGCTGTCCCTGGTTATCGACAACCAGTGACTCGTACTTCTCCAGATCGCGCAGCACCTGGGTGGCGTGTTTTTTAATGTCCACGTCTTTCAGAATTGTGGCAAAATGCTCGATGGAACGACCGATATCCGAGGGAGTCAGATGAAACAATGTTTTCCGAGGTGCCCGGTAAGAGAATGCCGCCTTGCTTGAGACTATAGTGAAAGGTCGGCAGTAATTTTTCCTGGAGTTCCGGCCCGAAGTAAATCATCAGGTTCCGGCAGCTCAACATATCCAGTTTGGTGAACGGCGGATCCTTGATGACGTTCTGTTCGGCAAACACGGCCATGCCGCGAATATTTTTCTTGGTCTGAAGTACTGTATCGAAACAGCAAACTAATATTCCGCTGAATAATTAGTATGTTATTATCTTCTTGCTGACATTCTCGATATATATATTTTTTTCATCCGGTTGTCCTGTTTATACTTCCCTAGATCCCAGAAGGATCTGTGAGGGAAAAAAACAGTACACGGCGTTAAGCCAATCCTACTTTTTTCCAATACTCCTCAATTTCAAGCTTTTCTTTCAAGAATTGGTAAAATGGATAGTCGCAATTGTCTGGCTTCGAGCGTTGCTGGTAATCGGCTACTATTTGGCGGATCTGTGAAGGGCTGTAGCTGCTCAGTTCTTCTATCAAATAGTCACGCTGTGCTTCGGTCATGAGTCTCTTTCTGATAGGATTTTGATTCGTTTAGGAGATAGTGTACGATCGAAATGGAGCATTCTGGCACTTCCAAAATTCAAAATTGTTTTTGAAAAAATGGCACCAAAGAGAGAGGTTCCATTTTTTCCAGCGAATCTCCTGCTACGGGGAACTAGTCAAAATCCATCAGAGTTAGCTAAACTCACATCTCGAATAAGAGCTTACAACGCGATTACTTATTACCTACAAGATGATTGACAAGGTCACAGGACATCCGGAGAGGTTTTCTTTCCAGACGTCTTGCATATGGTAGAGATTACTTGTGAGGGATTCTGGCAGAAGCCTCGAGATTACCGGCCACGACATATTAGAGTGTAGGCAGCACCTGCTTTTTTAACCCCTGAGAGAGCTGATTGATCTGCACCAACAACCAGCCAGGAACCACCGAAAGGATCTATTGCCAGACTTTGGCCGAATTCATCGTCTTGTGCAAGATCTTCAGGGGCAACAGTATCATCGAGCAGCCAGCTCTGCTCGGAATCATCATAACTGTACAAATAAACCTGCCCGGTCTTTTTCCCCGCTTCTGAATCAGTACGGCGGGCGGATACGGCAAGATTGGTTGCCGTCTGACGGTCAAAATCAACCGCAAAACCGTATTGAGCTTTGTCTTTTCCGTCCGGTGGGGCCAGCTTTTGTACCAGTTTCCAGGTTTTCCCTGGTTTTGATAAACTGTAAATATAGGCGGCGCCCACTGCATTTCCGTCACTATCAGGTGCATTTCTCGCACCGATAACCATCAGGTCGCCAGACAGTTTCAACGATTGGCCGAAATAATCGCCCTCGACGCCATCATCAGCGGCAATTTCTTGGCTCATCACCCATGTCATACCCCTAGGCATAAATATCAGCACTTTGCCCTGGCTTTCTCCTTCGTCAGTCTCGCCTTTGCGGCTTCCTACCGCCAGATATTGCGAAGATTTCGTATCAAAGGATATTGCCCGCCCTAACTGGTCCTGATCACCGCCGTTCGGGTCGGTCAGTTTCGTTTCAAGTTGCCATTCATTTCTGCGCTTTTTGTAGACATAAACAGCGCCGCTTTGCACGCCTTCTGCATTGAAAGCAAACCGCGCACCAACAAAAAGTCTGTGAGGTCCGAGAGCAACGGAACGTCCGAACTCATCCCCATCTGTTCCGTCGGGTGGTTCTATTTCGGCGTCCATTACCCAGCCGTGTTTTCGTCCTCTGTAGGTATACAGATATGCGGTACCTGACAGCCGACCATTGCTAGCTAACATTGAGCGGGCACCTATGAGGATTCGGTTGTGGGAAACGGCTACTGATTCCCCGAATTCCGTCGGCGATATGCCATCAGTATTGTCCAAAACCAGTTTCTGTATAAACTGCCACTCGCCGGTAATATGTGTTTTGCTATAGACGTACGCTGCACCCGTCTGCAATCCATCAATTGTAGCGTATTTGGCGCCGACTACCAGCCAACGACCGTCTGTATCGACGCTAAATCCATACTGATCACCGTTCGCTGCGTCCTCTGCAACAAGCGTAGTGTACCCTTCCACCATGAAACCATGCGCGACAATCGCGGGCAATTGCAGCAACAGCATTGCGGCAATGGTTACAAACCAATTTCTAGTACCTGACATGTCTCTCCTCCTTGGAAGATATAATTCTGATTAGCTGAAAATGACTAACGGAGGAACAGCCTGATGTCAATCAACACATCCACATTAGACAAACAATAACAACAAATAACCACAGATAACAACTTGTGGTTTTGCGGCAGAATGACTACGTCCAAAATATTACCCACCCAAAGATCACGATTCGGTCGTTGAACCTCAAATGGACGAAAAAGTACTATAGGGGTCTGAGGATCTGTGCACATTCGTATGGAAATAGTTGTTATGGTTTGGATTGAGTAGGATTGACAAATATTTCTCACATTTGATCCATGACCTGAATCTGAGTTATCCGTTACCACGAGTTCACTCGTCGAACATCACCATACGAAATAATATTTTTCACATCACATGTTGAAAATGGAGCAACTTACTAGTCCAATAGGCCAGGACCTTAAAACAGTAGGCATGTAAAGTCGAGGCACATGCCAAATTAGTTTAGATTCGATGTGCCAATCTCAATCCAGATTTCTTAATATGGCTCAATGCTGATCTGCTATGCAAGCAAATAAGCGATTGGCAAAAATACATTTTACCGCTGTTTGTCCCTGCATATTTCGTATTGTGCCCAGACAACCTTGTAGGGTTAGTGTTGCATTGTTACATAATTGTAGACCATTTCAACAAGGAATCAGGACATCTCATTTCTGTCATTTTCGTCTCCCAACACCCATGACCTGAGGTAATTACTATAAATACAAATACCTAAATACAAATACCTACATGATGCCACTTGGTAAATAAAATTTAATTTTATCACTTGGTCCGCATTTTGTGTTGCATAAAGTGAGCTTGTTTGCTAATCGTTATGTCGTAATATCATAACGATTCATTTATTAAGAAACCTTTTTTGAGAACGCACCTTACTGAAAACTAGAGGATGACAAAACCAATGATGAAATCGCCAAACATCATTTATGAAATCATGGGTTGGTCTGCCGGCAAGCCGGCTATTTCACTCCTGCAGGCATTGGAGAGGACCGGCTCGATCAACAGCGCCGCCCAAGCAATTGGCATGCAATATAAAACGGCCTGGCAGAAGCTGGAACAGATCAACAATCTGCTGCCTTACCCCTTGATCGAAAAAAGAACCGGGGGAAGTGGCGGCGGTGGGTCCGTTTTGACAGAAGAGGGTAAAAACCTGCTAAAACAAGTGGATGCACTGCAAAAAGAATTTGTCCAGTTCATCCAGTTTTTTACTGATAATCCTAACGAGGCACTGGAAACACTAAAAACATTAAGGAGGATAGAGATGAATTTAAGCGCCAGAAATGTCTGGCTCGGACAGGTAAAGAGCATTGATAAGGGAGTAGTCAACAGCGTGGTGAATATCCAACTCAAAGGAGGTGATACGGTTAGCTCAGTAATTACCGATAACTCGGTCAAGCGTCTGGGACTTGATGCAGGCAAGGAGGTCATGGCGATCGTCAAAGCGTCCAACGTGCTGCTCGGCAGCAAAATAGATCCACAGGTAATTTCAGCACGCAATATCCTCACCGGCACTATCAGCAGTATCGTGCCTGGTGCGGTGAACGATGAAATTACCATCGATTTGCCCGGAGGCAGTTCGGTTACTTCGATCATTACCTCGGCCAGCGTAAAGCGGTTGGGACTCATCGCTGGTAAAGAAATATCGGCGATTATCAAGGCCACCGATGTGCTACTGGCTACAGCGTAACAGTAGCGGCTTTATGAATGCATTAACCACATAACAAATAGGAATACTTTATGAAATTAAAAAATTGGATAACTGCTATTATTTTGCAAATCTGTTTTGCTGTCTCCGTTCAGGCGCAAACCGTTCATCTATCCGTTGCCGCGAGTATGACGGACGCTTTCAATGATATCGTGGCGGGCTTTACAGCAGCACATCCGAACACTGAAATCCTGCCCAATTTCGCCTCTTCCGGAAGTTTGGCTAAGCAGATTGAACAGGGGGCCCCGGCGGACATCTATGTCTCTGCCAACCCCAAATGGATGAAATACCTGGTGGAGAAAAATCTGATAGCAACAGGGACCGATCGCATTTTTGCTTATAATCAACTGGTCTTTGTCGGTGCAGAAAAAACACAGGTCTCGTCTCTGGACAACCTCGGCACACTTGAACGAATTGCCCTGGGTACTCCCCAGAGTGTTCCAGCCGGTCAGTATGCCAAACAGGCAATGGAAAAGGCGGGCATCAATGCGACGCTGGAACAGGCAAATAAGCTTGTCATGACCAAGGATGTTCGCCAGGCTTTAATCTATGCTGATCGAGGTGAAGTTGACGGTGCCTTTGTCTATAGAACCGACGCGCTTCTCGCCAAGCAGGCGAAAATCCTCTTCATCGTTCCTGAGAACCTCTATGATCGTGTTTCCTACCCGGTGGCTCTGACCGTAGAGGGTGCAGGAAATGATTCGGCTAAAGCCCTGTATGAGTACCTCAAAAGTCCCGAAGCAATAGCAATTTTAACCGAATACGGTTTTCAAGCAAAACAGTAAACTCTTCTTGAAGAGCAGGAACAGGATATGTTGTCTCTCACACCAACTGATTGGATTGCCATAAAGCTGTCTCTCCAGGTAGCTGTAGCCGCAACGATTATCGCCTTGCCAGCGGGATTTGCGGTTTCCTATCTGCTAGCAATGACTGAGGTCCGCGGAAAAGCGGTTCTTGAAGGTATCGTTAACCTGCCGCTTGTTTTGCCCCCGGTGGTAACCGGCTATCTCCTGCTCCTGCTCTTTGGCCGCAATGGCTGGCTAGGTCAATTGCTTCATTCACTCGACATCAACTTAATTTTCACATTACGTGGTGCGGTGATAGCCTCAACGATCGTTGGTTTTCCCCTTCTCGTCCGCTCTATCCGCATTGGCCTTGAAGGTATGGAAAGACAATATTTACAGGCATCGCGAACTCTCGGAGCGACATGGTGGGACACGCTCTTGACGATCACGCTTCCTTTATGTTCTCGAGTGATCCTTGCCGGAATGACCCTGATGTTTGCTCGAAGTCTTGGCGAATTCGGAGCCACTATCATTCTGGCAGGTAATATACCGGGAGTGACCCAGACCATCCCGCTGGCGATCTTTCAATATACCAGCATTCCGGGCGGCGATAAAATGGCCCTGTCACTTTGTCTGGTTTCAATTTTTCTCTCATTTGTCGTGCTCATGGTCGGCGAGGCGGCAAATAAGAAGCTGGCAAGGAGATAGCTCATGTTCCTGGAAGTTGATGTAGAGAAAAACTTTTCCGAATTCAAATGCCAGGTCAGCTTTTCCATCCAGAACAAGAAATGTGGAGTCTTCGGGCCCTCTGGAAGCGGGAAATCGACGCTGATGCATATGATCGCCGGTCTGCTGATACCTGACGAAGGACGAATTGTTCTTAACGGCCTGACCCTTTTTGACCATAAAGAGCGTATAAACCTTCCTCCTGAACGTAGGCGTATCGGCGTAGTCTTTCAGCATGCGCACCTATTTCCGCATATGAGCGTCAAGAAAAATCTGTTTTACGGGTTGAAACGAATACCGGTCCAGGAAAGAACGATTGACCCGGAGCAATTGCTGGATGTCCTGCAGGTTGACAAGCTCCTCGATCGCAGGGTGAGCAGGCTGTCCGGCGGTGAGCGTCAACGCGTTGCCCTGGGCAGAACCATCCTCGCCTGCCCGCATCTTATCCTTCTCGATGAGCCGTTGTCAGGCCTTGATGGTAAATTGAAGTACCAGATCATTCCCTACCTTCAACGAGTCTTTTCTGAGTTTTCCATTCCTATGCTTTTTATCAGCCACAGCCTGCAGGAAATGCGGCTGATGACCAATGAAGTCCTCGTCATGGACCAGGGTGGGGTCACCCGACAGATTGCAACCGAAGAGCTGGCCCGTACCAGCCTCGGCAGTGGCGGTCAAGGTTATACCAACCTGCTCCAGCTTGATTCTCCCGAGGATCTTGGAAAGCTGACCAGTTACCGCTGGGGAGCGAACAGGCTGATGCTCGTGAAAACAGTAAAAAACAGAGCAGGTCAATTCGCCTTGAGCAGCAGGGACATTCTGCTGTTCAAGAAACATCCCGAGGCAACCAGTGCCCGTAACATGCTGCCCTGTGTTGTGCGCAGAACCTATGAGACGGAGTGGCTCGTGGGCGTCGAGCTTGACTGTGGTGGGAATACCCTTATTGCCGAAATCGTTCCCCAATCCTTAACAGAGATGGGTATTCGTCCGGGAAGTGAACTCGTCGCTGTATTCAAGGCCTCGGCATTTCGGCAGCTCTACGGAGCCGGTGAGACCCGGGACGTATCCGGCAATCAATGATCTGCATAGCATCACATGAGAAGACAAAAATGGAAAAAGCCTGTGTAACACCGCCCGACAGTTGTGTCATGATAGAAATGGAACCGGGTATCTACCTGGGATACAGGAAAGCGGTATTGCTCAATGAGATCGAAGCACTGGGATCACTTGAAAAAGCTGCAAAAACCTCTCGAGTAGGACTTCAGCATGCACGAGACTTAATCAATGAAATGAACAACAGCTTCTCCCGACCTCTCATCCGTTTTACTGGCAAGGTTTACGATTGCGACCAAATTCAACTGACTAAATATGGGCAAAGCGTCGCCAGATCTTACTGGCGGCAATTCGAGCCTGTATGGCTGTAAATCCTCGAAGAGCGCAGTCGGCATTATTAAACTAAAATATCCTGGCCACTGATAGGCCGGATGATTGAAAATCTTCACATTACTGTAATTAGGAGCACATAATGAGTATTACTTTTTCGCCTATTGGATACTTCAGAACGCCGTTCACCAATATTAAGGGCATGCCTATTCAGCCAATTGGTGGAGCTGATGTCGAAGGACATATCGAAGTACTACCGGATTTCATGGCCGGGCTTAAGGATCTTGACGGTTTTTCCCATCTCATAGTCCTTTATCATCTTCATCAGATAGCGGGACATGAGCTTGTCGTCCAGCCTTTCCTCGACATTGAGAAACATGGTATCTTTGCCACCCGATCTCCAAAACGACCTAATCCAATCGGCTTATCAATAATGCGCCTCATTGGCGTATCGGGCAGGGATGTATACCTGCAGGGAATCGATGTTCTCGATCAAACCCCGGTAATTGACATCAAACCGTATGTCGCCGATTTCGACCAGTGTAATGCGGACAGGTTCGGATGGTTTGAAGGAAAATCCGGCAATGCCAAACATCATCAGAGCGACGAAAGATTTGCTAACTGAAACCTTTCAAAAGAACCAAAACACAAAATGATAACATTCGTCTTCGTTCATGGCGCTTTTCAAGGTGGCTGGGTTTGGGGAAAAGTTGCCGATTTGCTCCGTGCCAGATGATACGATGTGCACACACCGACTCTCGCCGGCTGCGGCTATCTTGCAAGGCCAGGCTCGCAGAAGAGCGACCTGCATGACTATATTGCCGACATTCGCGGTTACATCGAATTCGAGGATTTACGTGAGATAATTCTTGTTGCCCACAGTTTTTCCGGCATGGTCTGTGGTGCACTGATGATGCAGATACCGGAACGGATCCGCCATGCCGTGTTTATCGATGCCGTCCTTCCCGAATCACAGCAGTCATTCACGGATCTGGCCGGTGAACTCTTTAGACTCATGCTGGAAGAACACCACCTGGAGGATGGCTCCGTCAAGCCCTGGCCTCTCCAGGTTTTTGGAGTGACTTCGCCGGAGACGTCCTGGTTTTCTGCCCGGTTACGACCGTTTTCATATAAATCCTTCCATACTCCCTTTCCGGAAATATTCGATCCCAAACGAGTTCCTGCCAGCTTTATCAGTTGCAGGGGAACAGTCAGCCCATATATCCAGGCGATGGGCGGAAAGGCGAAAGCAAATGGATGGCCACTGATGGAGATCAATACCGGTCACTGCCCCATGGTAACCGCCCCCGTTAACTTAGCCAGGACGATTATGATCCAAACCGCGCCTTTCCAGGACTTATTGACTTTTTTAGAATAGTTTAAAAAGTCCTGAAAATATTAATCGATGCAGCGGTAACCTCAAAATAAGCAGAAAGTCTAAGGGATAAAGCTTCTTCCTGATTTCCTTAAAATGAATAGCGGCGTGGATCTGCTGCAATTTTCCTGGAAATGCATGTTCATCGGACCTGTGTTTTATTGCGAAATGATTCAGTTTAAGGCTCAATTGTTGAAGGAGTAACACACACTCATTTGTAGAGAAAAAACAGGGTAGCTCTGCCACGAGCAAGAACTATGGCTGATGAGTGCTTATAACTCAAAGGGTATCGCTCTCAAATTCCTTAATTTCAAGTTCCTTGCCCTCGGAAACAATAACGGTAATCTCCTTAGCTGCCCCTACCTCAATAACCGGAGTAGCCTGCTTGGCAAGGCTCAGATAAAACTCCTGCAAACTTGCAGCCCCATCTGACAGGCCGCCTCCAATGGAATATTTAGCCACCTGACTGGAATCAATAGTGGTAGTTGTGCCGAGTGCGGAAGTGGATTGGGTCGTGGCAGCCGATTTCAGCATATCGCCCATGCCGCCGAAAAATCCGGCTACGATGGTTCTGGCTGTGGCCGAACCCATTCTGGAGACTACCCGGCCTGACAGGCCGACTTTACTGTCAGAGTCTGTAACAAAACCATAAAAAGGAGGTGAACCACCGACTCTGCAGGTGGACTCCTAAGTTTGACAATTACGGAAATAAGAGGGAAGTCTCACAATTGTGAACCGCTCAAAGTTCAAGAAAAGGAGACTTTCCATGTACGACGGACAAAGTTTAAGCTACACGAAATGGGAATGCAAGTATCACATCGTATGGATTTCGAAGTATCGCAAAAAGGATATATTTGAAGACCTTATAGCTGCGGTTGAAACATCAGTAACAATGTAGCCTTGGGAAATGAAGTGGCATTTTCAGATCCAGATGTCCCTTCATTACTAAATATTCCCACGATCATCAGCTGTATCACAAGAGCCCGACGACAATTAGCCAATACCCTGAGTCGTATTGGCAAAAATGGTTGAGATGGGAGGAAAAAAATGACTCGAATAAACGAAGAGCTAGGTCGACCGATGTCGGCTCGAGAGATAGCTGCTTATTTAGATATTGACGTAAAAACCGCCAGGAAATACTATCAAGAACTAGGTGGAGTACGCATTGGAAGCCGCTATAAGTTTTTTGAAATGGAGGTTTACGATGCCGTACAAAAGATTAGAGGTGAAGGAAGGCAAGACAAAAACCGTATATATCGGACAAGTGAAAAAAAACGAGAGGAGGGTGGAAAAACGATTCAAGACGAGGAAAGAGGCGCTGGCATGGGAAATGAAGATGAAAAATCAATCAAACGAAGATTGGCTAAAAAAGACCAACACGGTCTCTTTGGGTGATTGGTCGTTGCACTATCTGGATTACGCAAAGGACAAATTTTCTAAAGGCACATATGAGGAAAAGAAAGCAGTCTTTTTGCGATTCTTTGGGATGGTGAATCCAACTACATCGACTGTACAATTGAACCCTGCCCAAGTTATGCAATATTCTCAGGTTCAAATGAAGGAACGTTCTGGTTATGCTGCTAATAAGGATAGAAAAAATCTTATGGCTGCGTGGAATTGGGGATTAAGATACATGAATCCGCCACTACCAAAGGATAATCCCTTTGACATTGCTAAAATGCCGGAAGTTCGTTCTCCACGATATGTCCCATCGCAGGAGGATTTCTGGAAAGTCTACAACGTTGCTGAGGGGCAAGATAAAGTGATGATTCTTGCCTGTTTGTTTTTAGCAGCTAGAAAGGGTGAACTCTTTCGTCTCAAGGTTGAGGACTTGGATTTTGAGAATGATGTGGTTCGATTGTGGACAAGGAAACGTGAGGGTGGAAACTGGGAATCGGATTTGCTTCCGATGGGAAAAGAGTTGAGAAACTCATTTAGGAATTGGCTTGATACTAGGGATGTTTCGTCTGAATTTGTGTTTGTTTGTGTGGATAAAACCGAATTCACAAAAGAGTATTACGGGCAACCTTTTACAAGTCGCCAGCATCTTTTTGAACGACTATGTGAGAAAGCTAAGGTGGATAAATTTGGTTTTCATGCTATCCGGCATCTGACTGCCACTCAGCTATATAAACAAGGTCGAAATGTTGCTGAGATCCAGAGAGTTCTGAGGCATACGAGTCCAAATACTACTGTCCGATATTTGAAGACGTTGGGAGTTGACGATATTAGGACAGCGATGGACTCCTTTCAGGCTTCATGCAGAGAAGCGTTAGATTAGTTGGAGGCTGTAAGATGTTTGAGCAAAAAGCCGTCATGGAGCCGTCACCTTATAAAAAGACAAAAAAAAGCCACCTAGAAAGAATCTAAGTGGCTGTAATTGCTTGGTGACCCCAAGGGGACTCGAACCCCTGTTACCGGCGTGAGAGGCCAGTGTCCTAGGCCACTAGACGATGGGGCCCAATGGTGCTGCTTTATAACTGACCCGGCAGGGCTTGTCAATACTTTCTTGCCGGGAAAAACAAAAAGTAAGGGCATGCATGTTGTCGCGTTGAAAGGTTTTTCAGTCCAACCGGTTTAAGTCGGTCATTCGCTCTCTATTCCCCCGATTAAACAGCTGGGTTGATTTTTTCAGCTGTTTTGCTACCTGCGGGGTAAGAAATTCTCCCCCACAGCGCCATCTCCAGTTCCCTGTGGCAATGCCGGGGCTGTTCATTTTACAGTCACCGCCAAAACCGAGAATATCCTGCAGCGGAATGATGGACAATATGCTGATGGAAGACTGGGCGAGGAAGATCAGGTCATGATGGATACCCCGCTGGTCGGAGCCGTCTCTATTGGCTATCAGTTTGATATTTTCACGTTGCTGGTCGTTGAGCTTATCACTCATAAACCACCCGAGAGTTGTGTCATTGTCATGGGTTCCGGTGTAAACGATATATGCAGGGGAGGTAAAATTATGGGGAAGAAAACTATTGTCCGGATTGCCGTCAAAGGCAAACTGCAGCACCTTCATTCCCGGAAAACCTAGCTCGTCGCGCAGTATTTCCACCTCTGGGGTTATGATGCCGAGATCCTCGGCGACAATATTGAGAGGGCCGAGTTTATCGAAAATTTTCGTAAAGAATTCTTTCCCCGGGCCTTGCAGCCATTCACCGTCTACCGCCGTCTCGCACTCTTCGGGGATGGACCAGTAGGATTCAAAGCCGCGAAAATGATCGATGCGCGCAATATCAACCAGTGTAAACAGGTGGGCTAACCTGTCCGCCCACCACTGGATCAGTTTGTCCTGTACATGTTTACTGGTACTTTGCCAGTCATACAGTGGGTTTCCCCACCGCTGGCCGGTAGTACTGAAATAGTCCGGAGGGACACCGGACACATGGGTGGGATGCAGGTTTGTACGGTTTAAGGTGAAAATCTGCTGATGGGCCCAGACGTCGACGCTGTCGTAGCTTACATAAATAGGCAGATCGCCGAAAAGATGTATTCCTTTTGAGCCGGCATATGCATGCATAAGCTGCCATTGCCGGAAAAATTCAAATTGCTCGAAACGATAGTAGTTTATACGTTCGGCGTGGAGCAGGGAAAACGCCCGAAGCGCTTCCGCCGACCTGGTCGCAAGTTCACGTGGCCACGAAAACCAGCCTGCGTCGTGGTAAAGCTCCTTGGCAACCATAAAAATGGCGTAATCATCGAGCCATACATTATTCTGTAGAAAATCGGCATATGCCGTGAATTGGTCCGGGCGAAACCTGCTGAACGCCTCCTGCAGCAGATGTTTTTTATATACCGCCACCTGTTGATAGTCGGTGAGGTACGGTGAAAATTCAATATGATTCTCAAGGCTTGCGCGAGAGATGAGGCTGGCCTCAAGAAGGAGTTCGGGCGACAGCAATATGGACGAGCCGGCAAATGCCGAACTGCTCATATAGGGAGAATAGTCAAAGGGCTCATTTGTCGGACCTGTTGGCAAAAATTGCCAGTAACTTTGATCACTTGCAACAAGAAAGTCGATAAAATTGTAACTTGAGGTGCCGATATCACCGATCCCGTAGGCCGATGGCAGCGAGGTTATGTGGGCGAGAATTCCGCTTGATCGTTGGTTTATCATTGTTTTGTCGCTATTATAAAAGCTTTTTTCATACGAAAGAATCCTTTTTCTATGGCCGGAAAATAAAAGCAGCAGCGTTCCTTGTATCTCATACTATCGATGCTATAATATAAGCTTGTAAAATAATGACCGTGGGAAATTTTTCCAGGGCTTACCGCATGGCAGATTTTAAAAAATTGCTTTTTATGTTCAAATATTGTAATAGTACGTTCTTTTGAAAACTACTACACGCTAGCGAGATCTTTCTCGTCGGCTTTTTTTTTGTCAAAAAAATCATTAAAAAAATCGCCTAATTGGTTCTCTTGAGACTATTGGAACAACGCTCTAGGGCAACTGTACAATAGATAGTCTTTTAAATTCAAGAAATGGAGTGGTTGTCTGGTGCTGCCTGAACTTAAAGAAAACCTTCTAAAAGCTGGAAAAGAAGAAGGCTGTATTAGCTTTGATGATTTAAATGAACTGTTGCCCGATGAGATAAAAGACCCCAACGAAATTGAGTCAATCTTTAACTTTCTCGGTGCGCATTCGATTGAAATAGTTACCGTGGAAGAGGATGGTGAGAAACGCACGCTATCCGGGGAGATATGGGAACGAAACGACAGCTCAACCTCCAATGTCAATCAGGAGGATGAGATGAGTCTGCCCGATGAGGAAACTCATGAAGCCGAAGAGACGACGACCACCTACCTGCGAGAAATGGGACGGTTTGATCTTCTCACTCCTGAAGAAGAAGCGAAATACAGCAAGACCATTCGACAGGGTTTTGAGGCGATAATCGCTGCTATTCGTGAGGACATTTCCGGCACAAAAGAGATTCAACTGCTTCGCGAACGGATCGATCTCTGGGAAAAACGAGATCCAACCCTGAAACCGAAAAAACAGCAGCTTAATTTCATGCGGTACAACGTCATCAGTGCCGCAAAAAAATATACCGATATTCGTGAACTCTTCGAATTACAGGCAAAACTCGAAGCGTACAGCAGGTCCATTGAAGTAGCCAAAGATACCATGATCAGGGCCAACCTGAGATTGGTTGTCTCCATAGCCAAACGGTATATGCATCAAGGTTTGACCCTGGCCGATTTGATCCAGGAAGGAAATCTTGGTCTGATGCGGGCGGTGTTCCGTTTTGATTATACCAAAGGCAACAAGTTTTCCACCTATGCCAGCTGGTGGATCAGACAGGCCATAACCAGGGCTATACTCGACAAGACCAGAACAATCCGCCTGCCTGTGCATTTTCTAGAGCTGCGAAGCCAGTTTTTTAAAGCTTTTTACGCACTGTTTAAAGAACTTGGCCGGGAACCCACTCCCCTGGAAATATCCAAGGCAACGAACCTGCCGATGGACAAGATTCTTTCCATTCTCGAGGCGTCCCGAGAGCCGATTTCTCTTGAGACGCCGGTGGGAGATGATGACTCCACCCTTGGGGATTTTCTGGAAAACCAGGAATCCCAGTCGCCCTACGATGCGGTTCAGACACGAGAGTTGTCCGGACGGGTCAATGATATTCTCGAGACCCTCAGTGAACGAGAAGAAAAAATCATTCGCCTGCGTTTCGGTATCGGCGAGAAGGCGGAATATACCCTCGAGGAAATCGGCAAACTCTTCAATGTCTCCAGGGAAAGAATCCGCCAGATTGAAAAGAAGGCCTTGAACAGGTTGCGTCACTCCAGTCGTCGTGAAAAACTTAAATTTTTCATAGACTGATCAAATCTTCTCTATTGAAAAAGCCGGGTTAAAGCCCGGCTTTTTATTTTATCGTGGAAAATTATATTCATAATGCCGGCTTTGGACGCATTCTCGAAAAGGTAAAAGCAGAGGAAAGACTCAGTTTCGATGAAGGTCGACAGCTGTACAACAGCAATGACATCCTTGCGCTTGGCTACCTCGCCAACCTTGTGCGCAACAGGTTGAACGGTGATTATACCTACTTCATCTACAATCAGCATATAAATTATTCCAACATCTGTACCAACCTGTGTAAATTCTGCGCCTTCGGCCGGGAGAAAGATTCTGAGCTCGCCTATGAGATGAGCGTTGAACAGGTGAAGCAGAAGGTAAGGGACCGTCTCGATGAGCCGATCACCGAGGTGCATATAGTCGGTGGCATTCATCCTGATCTGCCTTTTGAATACTATCTGGAAATTCTGCGTGGGATCAAGGAGGTACGGCCGGCGTTGCACATTCAGGCCTTTACCTGTGTCGAGATTGCTCATCTGACCACACTGGCCGGCAAATCGGTGGAAGAGACGCTGAGGCTGCTCATCGAAGCAGGGCTTGGTTCCCTGCCGGGCGGGGGGGCGGAGGTCTTCAGCCCAAGAATACGTCGTTTGACCTGCGATAAAAAAATATCCGGCATGGAATGGCTGGAGATTTCCAAAATTGCCCATAAAATGGGTTTGCATACCAACGCGACGATGTTATACGGCCATATTGAAACCGTGGACGAACGTCTGCAGCATCTGCAGGCACTGCGTGAAACCCAGGATGAAACCAATGGTTTTCTTGCCTTTATCCCTCTTTCCTTTCATCCGAAAAACACGGCCATGTCCGATCTGTCGAGAACAACGGGGATCGATGATTTGAAAAATGTGGCGGTTGCCCGACTCTTTCTCGATAATTTTCCGCATATTAAAGCCTATTGGGTGATGATTGGCCCGCAAATGGCCCAGATTGCCCTTGCCTTTGGGGCTGATGACATGGATGGGACGGTCAAGGAAGAGGTCATCACCCATATGGCCGGCGCCGAAACGGACCAGGCCATTGGCAGTTCCACGCTGGTGCGGCTGATTAAAGAAGCCGGTCGCGTCCCTGTGCAGCGCGATACCCTGTACAAGGTCATTGAAGTACATCGATAGCCGACGAGGGAGTACGGAGTAGAATGCAGCTTGAAACGATAATCGATAAAGTGGCAACCGGCCGTCGTGTCAGCGACAATGACTACCTGTTCCTCGAAAAAGAGGCTGATCTGCATCAGCTCGGCTTTCTTGCCGACACTGTCAGGCGGACAAAACATCCGGAGGGGCAGGTAACCTATGTCATCGACAGGAATATCAACTATACCGATATCTGTATTTCCGCCTGTAAATTCTGTGCCTTTTTTAAGCCTCCCGAGGATAAAAAAGGATATCTGATCACCTTTGACGAGCTGGCGGAAAAAATTCGTGAGACGCAAGCCCTTGGCGGTACCCAGATCCTTCTGCAGGGAGGGCTGCATCCGGGACAGCCATTAGCCTATTACGAAGAGATGGTCGGCTTTATCAAGGCTACCGGAATCCATCTGCACGGCTTTTCTCCGCCGGAAATCTGCCATTTTGCCGATATTTCCGGTCTACCGGTAAAAAAAGTGCTACAGAGGCTCATCGCCGCGGGCCTTGATTCAATCCCCGGCGGCGGTGCGGAAATCCTCAGCGAACGTGTGCGGCAGCTCACCGCACCAAGAAAATGTACGGCAGACCAGTGGCTCAACGTTATGGAAGAAGCGCATAGTCAGGGGTTGCGTACAACGGCGACGATGATGTTCGGCCACGTAGAAACAAAAGAGGAACGTCTTGAGCATCTCCGCAGACTTCGGCAGCTGCAGGACCGCACCCATGGATTCACCGCATTCATCCCATGGCCGTTTCAACCTCGTAACACCGTGCTGGCTGAGGTTGAAAAAACGACCGCTCTGGAGTATCTGCGCATGCTGGCCCTGTCGAGAATCTATCTCGATAATTTTGATAATATCCAGGCATCCTGGGTAACCCAGGGCCCCAAGATCGCCCAGATTGCCCTCTCTTTTGGCGCCAATGATTTCGGCAGCACGATGATTGAAGAAAATGTGGTGGCCGCCGCCGGAATTAGTTTCAGATTGTCTGAACAGGAAATCAGGCGGCTCGTCACCAATGCCGGTTTTCTTCCGATGCAACGGCTGATGGATTATACTCTTGTCAAATAGGTCAACGGGATCACCCCTTGTTTTATCCATCCGCGGGAAGGGGATGGTTCGTCTCGAACCTTCCGGCTCCGGCTGCAGGTAGAATAATGCACATTTTTTCCGCCCCGTGGGTTGTCCCGATCGAGGGACCGGTTATTCAGCATGGCAGCATTGTCGTCGCTGACCATCGAATTGTCGACCTCGGTAAACGAGATGACCTCGTACACAGCTATTGTCATTCCCCGGAAACCGTCTGTAGTTGTGTCCTTATGCCGGGTCTTGTCAATGCCCATATGCACCTCGAACTCAGTCATCTGCGACCGAGTCTCTGCCTGCAGCCGGAGGATAATTTTACCGACTGGATCGATGCACTGATCGAGAGAAGGGCGGCAGAAAAAAATTGTCCGGAAAAAATTGTTTCCGGCTTCAGAACAGCCCTGCAGGATCAATATCGCCAAGGAGTGGTGCTGCTTGGTGATATTGGAAACGAGTATTTTGACGAATTGCATGGTCAGGGAAGGGAGTTGCCGCCGCATGTAGTCCGAATGATTGAATACCTCGGGCCCAACCATGAGGCGTGCCGGACGGCGCTGGCGAACCTTGCTTCCCTTGATGAACGGATCAGTGCAACAGGCCATGCACCCTATTCAACCGCGCCGGAACTGCTCGTGGCAATCAAGAAGCGCTGCAACCGATTGGGCCATGTCTTTTCTATCCATACTGCCGAGAGCGCTGACGAAGAACAGTTTCTGCGAAGCGGTAGCGGATGTTTCCAGGATTTTCTCAAAAAGAGAAACAGTTGGGACGGGCTGTTTTCCATTTTTGCAACCGGCTTCCCGGGTACCGTCGATTATTTTGATCATCTGGGCATTCTCGACGAGAAAACCCTGCTTGTGCATTGTGTCCATGTCTCTGACCAGCAACTCCGGTTGATAAAGGAACGGGGCAGCGCTGTCTGTCTCTGTCCAGGCAGTAATCAGTTCCTTGGCGTCGGCACTGCTCCGGTCGAACACATGGTGGCACTTGGCCTGTTGCCGGCACTGGGCACAGATTCTCCAGCCTCTAATGAAGCCGTTGATCTCTGGCGGGAAATGACCATCCTGGGTAAATGCCACGCCGGTCTTGAGGACGCAACTGTTCTGGCCATGGCCACACTGGGCGGGGCTCGGGCTCTTGGTCACGGCGCTGATTTCGGCAGTCTGACGGTCGGTAAAAAAGCAGAATTTCTCCATGTATCGTCAATTGCGCTTCAGGGTTGCCGCGATGGACAGCAGCTGGTAAAAGAATTGGTTTCAGGGGGCAAACCCACAGAAATCAGCTGGGTGTCAACTGATTATAAGTGAGTCTATGGGTGAGTCAACAGGGAGAAAAACAGAGGTGGTCGGCATGAAAGAATCCTTTGAAATCATTGCCAGAATCGGCATAGTGAACTATCTCAATATGGCACCTATCCATGAAAAATGGAAGAGTACCGTACCTGCCAAAAATTGGCAGGTGGTAGAAGCCCCCCCGGCCACCTTGAATCAAAAACTGGCGGAAGGGCACATCGACCTGGGCTTTGTCTCCAGCTTTGAATATGGCCGGCACCCGGAGGGCTATAAAATCCTTTCCGGACTTTCGATAAGCGCCAATGGACCTGTGGGCTCAGTGTTTCTTTTCTCCCATGTGCCGATGAATCAGCTTGATCAGGCGCCTGTCCTGTTCAGCGCCCAGTCTGCGACCTCAGTCGCCCTGGTGAGGATCATCCTGGAAAAATTTCACAATGTGCAACCTTGCTATTCAACCGGCAACCTAGAGACTGCTGCAGGAAATTTTCAAGCAGTACTGGCCATCGGCGACGAAGCCCTGAGGTTGGTTGAAAAATCCACCTATCTGTATGAATATGACCTGGCGGATATCTGGAAACGTCAAACAGGACTGCCTTTTGTCTTTTCGGTTTGCGCCGTCCGTGAAGAGTTCTGTGTCGAGCAGCCGGAGATGCTCGCTGAAATACATCGTCAGCTCATCAGGTGCCGTGACGAGGGGAAAAGAGATCTGGCTGCCATCTGTGAAATCGCCGCATCGCGCATCCCCATGTCGAAAAAAAAATGTTATCAGTACCTCACAGCTATAGAATATGATCTTGACGGCCAGAAGCGTAAGGCCCTGGAGACGTATTTTGACTTCCTGATCAAACGTGGAGATATTAACAAGGGCGCCTTGCCGCTAAAAATTTTTGCCAACCTTCACTAAAGAACAGCTGGTAAGTGCTATGCTCTGCTTACTCCACCCTGCTGTTGAGTTGAACAGATGACGATACAAACCGAAAAACAGAAAATCCTTTTAGGTGTTACCGGGGCCACCGGCATGCTTTTTCTACGGTCTTTTCTTCACTCTCTGGCAGAGCTCGATGTGACGGTACACGGGATATGTTCCGCATCCGGCAGAGATGTGCTCAAGATGGAACAGGGTCTCCTGCCGGAGGAATTACCGGCGGTTGCCACATGGTTTCCCCATGACGATTTAGCCGCGCCACCGGCTTCGGGATCAAGCGATTACACCTCAATGGTCGTCCTGCCCTGTACCATGGGCAGCCTGGCCGCCATTGCCGGAGGTCTGTCGATCAATTTGATACATCGTGCCGCCGACGTCATGCTCAAGGAGCGGAAAAAACTTGTTCTCGCCGTTCGGGAAACGCCCTTGAACAGAACCCACCTGCACAACATGCTCACGGCCCATGATGCGGGGGCGGTTATCTGTCCGACCATGCCGAGTTATTATCTGCAACCCAAAACGCTTGAGCAGGCCGCGGAGAGCTATTCCTGGCGTCTTGCCGACCAGCTTGGTCTTGTTATACCCAATCGAAAGAGATGGAGAAGTTAGCAATCATCAAAACAAAGATAAAAATTTTATTGGAAATGATCCAATTTAAATTGACTGTCTTTGCCCTGCCTTTTGCCTTTACCGGCGCCTTTCTCGCCTCGGGAGGTGTGCCGGATATGCATGTATTTTTCTGGGTCCTCCTCGCTATGGTCGGCGCGAGAACCTGCGCCATGGGCTTCAACAGGATCGTCGACCGCAAGTTCGACGGAGCCAACCCGCGAACCGCCGCAAGGGCGCTGCCTGCAGGCGACATCAGACTTCGGGAGGCCTGGGCAATGGTATTTTTGTCCGGAGCGCTGTTTTTTTTGGCCTGCTATAATCTCAACCAGCTGACTTTGCTCCTCGCTCCCTTTGCTCTCGGCCTCACGCTGTTTTATTCACTCACCAAGCGGTTCACTGCTTTTTGTCACCTTATTCTTGGCGTGGCGCTGGCCTTTTCTCCCCTGGGTGGATGGGTTGCTGTGCAGGGCAGTCTGCTGGGCTATCCTTTCGTTCTTTCCCTGGGGGTCCTTTTCTGGGTAGCCGGTTTTGATACCATTTATGCCTGCCTTGACGCCGATTTTGATCGGCAGACGAAGCTGCATTCCCTGCCTTCCAGGCTGGGGAAGAAAAATGCCTTTCGGCTAGCCGGCTTCTTCCATCTGCTGGCCTTTGTTTTCTTTACCTTAACCGGTTACCAGGCTGGGTTGAATATTTTTTACTATATAGGGATCATTCTAGCTGCGGGGGCATTGCTGTATCAACATATGCTCGTCAAACCCGAAGATTTATCGCGCATCCATGCCTCCTTTTTTTCGATGAACGGGTTTATCAGCATCACTCTTTTTGTTGCTACCTGGCTTTCTCTGGCCACTCTTGGATGATAACGGTGCTGAAAATAAGACAAATTGTCATGTTATTTGCAGTCTTAGCGCTTCATTTCAGCGTCGCCCAGGCCGAGACGAGTGGTCCCCCGGTACCCAATACCGTTGATATTTCTTTAGGGGTTATTGATCCGGGACTCCTGCCGATCGGCTATTCCGGACAGGAGACACTCGCCTATGATGTTTCCTGGACCGGCGGTATCAAGATAGGTGAGCTGCATCTGGTGGTTACCGAACTGCCGGAAGTTGATGAAGGGTATCAAATCAAGGCCGTTGTCACGACGAAAAACGGGGCCGTGAATCTCATTTATCCGATTGAAGATGTCCATGTCACCAAAGTGCGGGGCCCAGACAGGCTGCCCTATCATTATGAGATCTGGCAGAAAGAGGGATATCGTTATAAAGCGCACCGGGTGATCGAATATGATCAGGAAAAAGGTGTTGTCCGATATAGGAAAAATGAAAAACCTGCCGATGAATATCATATCGACGGGGAGACAAACAATGAATTTTCCTCTTTTTTCAATAGTCGTCTGATGCCGTTTGCAATCGGCGGAAAATTTGTTGTTCCGACCTTTGCCGATAAAAAGAGGGCGGAGGTGATCGTTCATGCGGTTGCGCAAAAAAAATTCCCTGCAACGATTCTTGGCCCGGTAAACACCGTTGCGATCATGCCGGTTATGACTTTTAAGGGCCTGTATGATAAAAAAGGGGATACAGTAATCTGGTATACCGATGATGAATGCCGCGTTCCGGTACGGATTACTTCAAAGATTATCATCGGCTCCCTGACGGCTGATCTTGCGGCATATGAAAATCCCGCCTGCAAAAGGTATCCTGCGGTAAAAAAGAAATGCGTTAACCCGCGTTAAATAATTAAACGGATTGCAAGGAGTAACTGAACATGACAACACCTGTAACAAAGACCGATTTTCCGCTGCTGGTCCTCAAGCACAGAGGAAAAGTTCGTGATATGTATGAAATACCAGGCCACGACGATAAGCTCCTTATGGTGGCTACAGATCGCATCTCGGCCTATGATGTCATTATGGATGACGCCATTCCGGGCAAGGGGGCGGTGTTAACCGAGCTCTCCCTTTTCTGGTTTGATCTGCTGCAGGACATCGTTGAGAATCATCTCATTTCCGCTGATGTCAAAGAGTATCCGTCGGTGTGTCAGCCCTATGCCGAGCAGTTACAGGGCCGGTCGATGCTGGTGAAGAAGACCCGGCCGCTGTCCATTGAGTGCATCGTCCGGGGATATATCTCTGGATCTTTCTGGAGCGCCTACACAAAGGATCCGGTCGTTTGCGGCTTTCAGTTGCCCAAAGGGATGCAGGAGTCGGATAAGTTTCCGGAACCGCTGTTCACTCCTTCGACCAAGGCCGCGCTTGGCGACCACGACGAAAACATTTCATTGCAGCAGATGATGGATATTGTCGGAAAAAAAAGGGCCGAAGAGATCGCCGATATCTGTATCGCCTTGTATAAAAAAGCGGCAGACTATGCCCTTACCAAGGGCATCATTATAGCGGACACTAAATTTGAATTGGGTGAACTTGACGGCAGACTGATTTTGATTGATGAAGTATTGACGCCTGACTCGTCGCGTTTCTGGCCGGTGGATCTCTATGAACCGGGGAAATCGCAACCAAGTTTTGATAAACAGTTTTTAAGAGACTATCTCTCCACCTTAGATTGGCATAAAACGCCGCCGGCACCGCCTTTACCGAAAGATATAATCGACAAGACGAAAGAGAGGTATGAAGAAGCGGTGCAGAGAATCACCGGCAAACGATAGGCCCAGAACTGCAGCTCTTTTAAATAAACACCCAGGGGCTGGTTTAGGGCTTTATGCAGAACCGCTCCTGGGGGGACGAAAGAAGATTTTTTTCTAGCTGGCTGCGGCAGCTATGACTTGCCAATACAGAATTTCAGAACGGCATCGAGCGATTGATCGTTAAATTCGTAACCGGATTCCAGCAGAACTTTTGGGGTGACCCGACTGCTGCTTAACAGCATTTCGTCGGCCATCTGGCCGAAAACGAGTCGTACCATAAAGCTTGGTATCTTAAACGGCGTCCATCGGTTGAGTGCTTTACCAAGTGCGTTTGTCAGTCCCTCATTGGTGGTCTGGATCGGCGAGACGACATTAACCGGACCGCTGATATCATCTCTGTCAATGAGGAAACCAACGATTTGGACGAGATCTCTTATGCTTATCCAACTGATGTACTGTTTCCCGGAGCCGATAACCCCGCCTAAGCGTGCCTGAAAGGGCGGTATCATTTTCTGCAGGGCGCCGCCTCTTGGACTGAGGATCATGCCAAAACGAAGGTTTACTACCCGGACGCCCATTGAAACCAGGCGCTGGGTCTCTCTTTCCCATTGCCGGCAGACATCGGCTAAAAAACCGCTGCCGAGTGAGCTCTTTTCGTCAAGTATTTCCTCATCTCTGCTGCCATAATAGCCAATGGCCGACGCACAGAGAAAAACGGACGGTTTTTCCGGCAGCGTGGAAATATAGTCGATAAGTCCCTTCGTTCCTTCGAGTCTGCTCAACAGGATCTGCTGTTTTTTCCCGGGCGTCCAGCGCCCCTCGGCGACATTCTCTCCGGCAAGATGGATAACGGTCTGAAACATACTGTCGGAATTCTCAGCAGGATCGGTGGTCGTCCAGAAATTATCTGCCTCAGCCACCCGATTGCGTTTGAGACAGTGTATGGTATGCCCTTGTTGGAAAAGATATTCCACAAGCGCGCTGCCGACCAACCCGGAACTCCCGGTAATGAGTGTTTTCATAATTTCTTATCCTGGCGAATAGCAGTTTTTAAACGGGAAGCTGGGCGACAATTGCATCGCAGACTTGATCCTGGGTCAGATTTGAGCTTGGTACGGTTATGTCGGCATATTTCTCATACAGTATCCGCCGTTCTTCAAAAAGATCATGGAAGCTCTGCTCCGGCCGTTTGGCCAGGCCTCTGGTTTCATAATTGTGGATGCGTTGCTTGAGAGCGGGGAGATCGGCATGAAGAAAAACGACAATTCCATCATCTTTCAAATGCATCATCGCCTGCTCACTATAGGCGGCGCTTCCTCCCGTGGCTATGATATGATTTCTGCAGCGGATGCCAAGCAGTACCTCTTGTTCGATTGCACGAAGAGCCATATGGCCTTCCTTGTCGACGATATCCTGCAGGCTCCTCTTGTTCAGGTTCTGCAGGAGAATATCGGTATCAAGATATCTTTTCGCCAGCATTTTTGCCAGGATAACCCCAACGGTGCTTTTGCCGGATCCCGGCATGCCGATCAAAATGATATTGGACTTTTTGCTTTTCATCTTCTGCTCCGAATGGGTCAATAACGTAACGTGTGTACCCCTATTGTAAAACAGAGCCTTCTAATGGCAATAGTTTGCCGGTGTATACTTGTAACTGGAACTAAAATAACAACAATTATTTCGCCGATAGTGAGATGAATAGAATTTTAGTATTGGGTATGCGTCTTGTAATTATGCTATACTTTTTTCAGTAATCAGTCGGTCTTGGTAAATGTAACGTTGGGTAATTTTCTATTTAAAATGGTGAGACAACATATGGATTTTTTCACAAATATCAAAGAATGGTTTGCTTCGACTCATGTCCAGGAACAAATCAAAGATGTTGATTTCGTAGGATTGTTTACCAATCCATGGTTTATCATTCCTTTTGTTGCACTGGTTCTCTACAGTCTCTTTCGACAGAAATGGAAGGATCTTATAATTATTGCAATATTTGTTGCAATCTGGTGGGTGTCCGGCACGAATTATATGAACTCTCTTCTTGTCAATGGTGAGATACAGATCAATAAAATACTGCCGGTGATTTTTGGCGGCGCCACGGTTTTGGGTTTTGTCATCTATCTTTTTTTCGGCAGATCAGACTGAGTGGGATGTCTATGCAGTTTCGAGATGGTGTTTTTATAATTACTGAAGAAGATCATTGTCCCCTGTACAACGTTCGCGAAGAGTTGTGGGTCAGCGAAGGCATTCTCAACCTGCCGGCGAGTAAACCGACCTGCCTTACCCTGGCAAAAGAGCTTATAGAGATCACCTCTGCCGATACCAGTTATGAGAACTATTCCCATGCAGGAAGCCAGAAGGTCAAATTTGAATGCGGTGGATGTGAAGGTCTTGTTCGTTTTGAATTTAAAAAGGACAAAGGATTCGCCACGCTGCAGATGAAGCTGCTTGCCGCGGCTGAGCGTCGGGAAAAAATCAAAGAAACGAGCAGTTTTGCCGGGCTTTTGCAGTCGGTGGAAATTTTTTCAACGCTTTCCTCTGAAGACCTGCTCGACCTCGCCACTTTACTTGAACTCAATGATGTTCCCTGGCAGTTTCCAATCGCGCAAAAGGGTGATCCGGGAGACAGACTTTTCATCCTCTTGTCAGGAAGGGCTGAGGTTATTGATGATCATGGCGTAGCCCTGGCCGAATTGAAAAAAGGTGAGGTTTTCGGCGAGATGAGTCTGTTGTCAGGGGATCGCGTTTCCACGACTATTATGACCGTGGAACCCTGTCAGGTAGCCATCATGAACCAGAAGAACTTTCGCCACGTCCTCAATCGGTTTCCTGCACTCCAGGTGTATTTCTATAAGCTTCTGGTGAGCAGGATCACCAAGATGAACATGCAGCGGGCGGAAGAGTTGTCGTCCGGTATGGTTGGCCAGCTATCGGATATCGCCCCGGTGGAACTCTGTCAGATGATCAACTCGAATCAAAAGACCGGCAGGCTCAATCTCGAGTTCGAGGATAAAAGGGCAGTGATCACCTTCAATGAAGGGGAACTGGTCGATGCCGAGTTTGACATGTTGTCGGGCAAAGATGCTTTCTACAGAATTTTATCGATTGACAGCGGACGCTTTAAATTCACCCATGGTTTGACGGAGAAAGAGAAATGTCTCGATGTCCTCGGCGGTTTCATGGGCATGCTCATGGAAGGGATGAAACGCCTTGATGACTTACATGAGTGATATCGGACTGAAGAGATGTTTCCCACGCCTCATTTGTGTCGTTGTCGGGTGACCAATGTGAATTTTGCTTAAAAAGGAAATTCGAAATGAACAGAAGGCAGCTGAAAAAAGAAGTCCTGCATCTCTTGCAAGAGTCCAGTCTTGAAGAGATTTACCAGCAACTTGGTCACTACCCCGCCCACAGTCTTCTTAATCCTCTCTTTATAGCTCTCTGTCATCCGCTGGAAAAGGTGCGCTGGTATGCCGTGTGTTGTTTCGGCCGGCTTGTTCCGGCAATGGCCGAAAAGGATCTGGAGGCAGCGCGGATGGTCATGCGCCGTTTCCTGTGGATGCTCAATGATGAATCCGGAGGAATAGGGTGGGGGGCGCCTGAAGCTCTGGCAGAAATAATGTGCCATAGCGCACAATTACGCAAAGAATACCTGCATATGCTGCTCTCTTATATGCGCGAAGACGGTGAAGCGTTGTATCAAGACGGCAACTATCTCGAGTTGCCGATGCTGCAGCGTGGCCTGTTATGGGGGATCGGCCGCTTGTGCCTGGAACATCGCCTGGAGATGCTTGAATGTAAAATAATTGATGAGGTGAGTGCGTATCTCGAATCTTCCGACCTGCATGTGGTTGGTTTAGCTATCTGGTGCCTGGGCACACTGGGCATTGAGGCTAGTTTAGAGAAAATCAAGCGTTTTGCAAAATGTGATGAGTCTGTGCATCTCTTCCGAGGGAGCGACATCCAGGAGATATCCGTTGCCGAACTCGTGCAAAGCGCTTTATATCCCTCAGAGTGTGATGCATGAGTATGGTCGAGCCTGTTGCCATCCGAAAAACGGCCTGCCTCTTTTGTCAACCGCTCCTGTCACAGAATCCCCTCTGGCATTTGCGGCACTTTATTGCCGCCTAAGACAAAACCGCCGTCCATGCGCAGGCTCGCACCGGTGATATAGGTGGCCTGTACCGCCAGGAAAAAGACGGCATCGGCGACTTCCTGGGGAAAACCGGTGCGGCCAAGGAGAACGTCGCCTGTTATAGACTCCTTTTCCCGGGCGGAGAGCGTCGCCCATCCCCGCGTGTCCTCGCCATGCCTGCTTCGGATGAGCCCGAGAACCAGCTCGTTGACCCGAAGAACCGGTGCCGCTTCCCGGGCCCAGGTTTCGGTGAGGAGCTGGATGGCTTTGTTGGCGGCGCTGTACCCGTCATTAAAAAATACTGCAGCCGGCCCGCTTCTCCCGCTGATCCCGGCGATAGAGGATATATTCACCACGGCCCCTCCGGTTCTTTCCTGCATGAGCGGCAGGAGATGGTGAAAGAGAAGCCACTTGGCCTTGACGGTTGTGTCAAATTCGACGTCCCACTGGTCCTCATTGTGCGGCAGATCATAGCTGCCGTGCACTACCGGCATGCCGCCGCGTTCTATATTATTAATAAGAAAATCGAGAGAATGGGTCTGCTTCTTGATAAATTCTCCGAGTCGCACGACGTGTTCTTTTACTCGCAGATCGGCTGAGAAGATGAAAAAATTGAAACCCTCGGCGGTAAACTCGTCCTGCATGTCCAAGATCGATTCCGGCCAATCATAAACCGGAAGGATCAGCGTCGCACCATGGCCGGCGAATTTCCGGGCGATAGCCCGTCCTATTGGCCGGGAAGCCCCAGGGATCAGTGCGGTTTTGCCATGGAGTTGCATCATTTGGACACTTAGAGTATTGAGTTGAGGAAGGGTTGCCGCGGTTCTGCAATGGGCTGGTCGCGCTCAGGCTGCCGCTGCAGGTCGAACATGGCCAGAATCTCATCATCCATACACAGTTGATAATCATCTGTTGCCAGGATAGTATTGTTGACCGGATGTATAAGCCGGGCAGAAATATACAGTAATCGATTGGATCGGGAAATTGTCCCGACCAGTATCGCCTGTGCCTGTTGCTGTCCATTACTGAGTTGGGCCAGATCCCTTGAAAGTATCGTTTCACCGGATCGAGGCTCTATGTGCAGCGTGCCAGCGATTTTCATCTCTCTCACCGTATAGCCGAGCTGAACAAGCCTGGAGGCGACTTGTTCCTGGAGAACACGACCAAATCGGGAAGTTTGCTGCAGGTCGTTATTATCAACAAAAGTGGTGACGAGAACAGGCATATCCGGATGACGGGGTACCAGTGGAGGCCGGGATCTTTCGGTCAGATGTTCTGCGATGGTATATGAAAATTGGATCAAATTAGTCTTGTCGCCAAAAATGGTTTCCAGCCGGGTGCAGTTAAAGGATGCACAGCCGCTTAAAAAAAAGAGGATGCAAACAAGGGCGACAACGGTGATGGAAGGTGCTCCCGAAGACGAAGTGGGGAATAAACGTGGAATTTTACATCGTAGCATCAGACTGTTTCCTTCGATCATTCTGTTTTGGCGGCAAAATCCGTCCCGGAACCTAATACAGGTCTTGCAGCTGCCGCCACTTGCGGTAATGCCGCGACGGCAGCCTGTTCCCGTCGATTGTCAGCGGAAAGCATGATGGTTTTCGTTTGCGGCATATTTTCCTGGTAATGAAAAAAATCCTCATCATTGATATAATAGATATCTGATGCCCTGAAGAGATATTGATCGTTGAGGACCATTGAAGTGGTGATAATCACCTCGTAATGTCCGCTCTGCACCAGACTGGTATTGGCGACATCGGCAGCCATGCCCGACGCGAGGATTATAAGCTCACTGGGGGCATTATACAACACCATTATTGCGGCGGAGAGACCAGTCAAAATGCCCGGCTGCAAGGTGCGGATACGATCGGTGTTGTGATAAACAATCTGGACTTTATAGTGTATGGTTATCGCTTTTTCATCCGGACGGCTTTTCGTTGGCACACCGTATCGGAAAAGAGTGGTTATCAGGAGATCGCGGAAGGCCTCATCGAAGCTGCTTGTTTCATGAGATTGGCAGGGAATTGCCTCATCGCCGCAGGTCTCCTTGACAAAGACAGCTTTGTTAATGTTATCGGTTATAATAAGCTGCTGGTTGATACGATTGGCCAGGTCCGCGGCCAACACCTGCCAATGGGAAGATGCCTGCATTTTTTTCTGCTGGGAATAGGGATAACTAACCGGTTCGGGGATCCGGCTGGTACAGCCGCAAAGAAGAACAAACACCAGAATAGAGACTGCAAACGACCGCATGATGATTCTCCGAAAGATGATTGCCCTGAGAAGTAATTCTTTCTTATTACAAAGAATTTTCATATAGAAAGGACTTATGCCCCAGAGGGTGCAGTGGGAAAAATCCCGTACAGAAGGGCCGACGCTTTATCTTTACAGAGACTTTATCGGATGGCCGGAGAAATAATAAAGTAAAATATGTGATTGCCGACGGCCAACTTGATCTTCTGCGGAAGAGGTACTTATAGTACTCGGATGAGCAAAAAGAGCAAATAGTCGGTACAATGGTCTAGCCATAGCCGGGGGCTGTCTATAAAAGAGAGCAGTGTAAACATATGTCTATTGATCTGCACACACATTCGACAGCTTCTGACGGAACAATGCATCCCGCAGAGCTGGTTAAATATGCCCACCGGAAAGGTTTGTCGGCCCTTGCCCTCACCGATCACGATACCATCGAAGGTATTGGCCCAGCCGTTGCTGCTGGAGATATTTTGGGAATAGAGGTTGTACCGGGCCTAGAATTGAGCGTCAAATATCGCGATCACAGTCTTCATTTGCTTGGCTACCTGTTTGATCCTCAGAATGAGGAATTGCTCGTGGCTCTCGACCGGCTGCAGACCGGCAGAAGAGAAAGAAACAGAAAAATTATTCTTAACCTGAACAGGCTCGGTTGTTCCATCCAGTACGATGAATTGCAACAATCAGCCGGCCCCGGGCAGAACGGTCGACCGCATATCGCCAGGCTTATGATAGAAAAAAAATGTGTCGGCACAATGGATGAGGCCTTTGAGAAATATCTTGGACACAGTGGACTCGCCTACGCATCCAGGTTTGTCTATGAAGCAGGTGAGGCAATTGCTCTCATTCACAACGCCGGAGGCATCGCCGTTCTTGCCCACCCGCTGCAACTCGGAAGGTCGGTTGACGACCTGCCCCATTTTGTACAGCAGCTGCGTGATAAGGGGTTAGATGGCATAGAGGTATATTATCCCAATCATTCCCGGCAATTTAGAAAACATCTTATTTCTCTTGCCGAGAAACTCTGCCTGGTCGTGACCGGCGGCAGTGATTTCCACGGCAGTATCAGACCGGGAACAACTGTTGCCGGCGGGAAAAATGTCACGGTTCCCTCGCAATTGCTGGTTAAAATGAAGGAACGCGCCCTGCAGAAACGGATAGTCTGCAGTGAAACAATAAGTAACTAAAAGGAATAAAATGACGATGTATTCGATACTTGTCGTGGACGATGAACCCAACTATCTCATCGTCTTATCGGAACTTTTAAAAGATGAAGGCTTTGAGGTCTTCACCGCCTCTGACGGCATGCAAGGTCTGAAAATAGTCGAAGATGTGGACCTTGATATTGTTGTCACCGATATGCAGATGCCTGGCATGAACGGCTTGGAGTTTTTAAATAAAATCAAGGAGAAAAACAAGGATCTGCCGGTCATTGTCATTACCGCCTTTGCCGAGATCGATAAAGCGGTAACGGCGATGCAGGCCGGAGCATACAGCTATCTCGCCAAACCGTTTTCCAATGACGAATTGATTATTACCCTGAAAAAAGGTGCCCAGCACTACTCCCTTGTCCGAGAAAATACGCGACTGCGCGATGAGATCAAAGGAAAAAGCGGATTTAGCGGCATGGTTGGGAAAAATCCCAAAATGCTGCAGGTCTATCAACTTATAGAAAAGGTCTCGCCAACCCATGCCTCGGTGTTGATAACCGGAGAAAGCGGCACGGGCAAAGAGCTGGTGGCAAAAGCAATCCACATGAACAGTCCGAGAGAGTCGCAGCCCTTCATTGCGGTGAATTGTGCCGCGCTCTCCGATAATTTGCTGGAAAGTGAACTCTTCGGTCATGAGAAAGGTGCTTTCACCGGCGCGGTGGCCATGCGCAAAGGTCGCTTTGAACTGGCTGATCATGGGACGATATTTCTTGATGAAGTCGGAGAAATTCCCCTGGCCCTGCAATCGAAATTGTTACGGGTGCTTCAGGAGAAAACCTTCGAACGTGTCGGAGGGACAAAAACCATTGAGGTTGATGTGCGCATTCTCAGTGCATCGAACAAGGATCTGCGGGAAGAGGTTTCCGCAGGCCGATTCAGGGAAGATCTGTTTTATCGTCTCAATGTCATTCCCGTAACTCTTCCTGCTTTGCGAGAGCGTATGGATGACATGCGCCTGCTGGCCGAGTTTTTTATCGAAAAATACAAAAAAGAACTGGCAAAACCTGACCTGACCATTTCAGCGGATGCTTTGAAACTGCTCATGAAACTCCCCTGGGAGGGCAATATCAGAGAGTTGGAAAACACTATAGAACGGGCGGCGATTCTTTGCTCAAACGACGTGATCGAGGCCGAGGATGTGCAACCGGATACGCTGTACAGCGAGGCGCGTCCGGCATGGGGCCAGGATGTCGATCTGCGGCAGATCATTCCAGAGGACGCCGGGCTGAACGAGGTACTCTATGCGGTCGAGAAAAAAATGCTCACCCAGGCCCTTGCCGACACCGACTTTGTCCAGGCGAGAGCCGCCGAAAACCTGGGCATAACCAAGAGCCTGCTCCAGTACAAGATGAAGAAATACCAGATAAAAAAGAAAAAGTAACGAGCAACTCAGTTTGCTTTGTGCTGCTTTCCAGCGACTGTCTTCTCGCCGGAAACGCCCCAGTGCAGTTTGTTGCGCAGGATGGTGAAGTAATCACGGGTTGAGGAGAGGATCAGCTGAAGAAAATGTTCTGCAGTTTCCAATTCCAGTTCGTCCCCGCCCTGCATTTCCCAGAAAGCCTGTCCATCAATTATGACTTGAGCTCTTTCGGCGTGATTTCCGGCAATAAAACGAGTCTTGATTCTTTTGGTCGCAGGCAGGATGATCGGCCGGCTGCTCAGCATAAAAGGACAGATGGGGGTCACCGTGATGGTGGCCAGACCGGGATAGACCAGCGGGCCTCCGGCTGACAGATTATAGGCGGTTGATCCGGTGGGGGATGATAATATCAACCCATCCGCTTGGTAGGTTGTAATATACTCTCCATCGGCCGTGGTTGACAGGCGGAGCAACCGATCTAGAACATTTTTGGTTATGACGATATCATTGAGGGCGTAGCGGTATTCGGTTGCCTGGCCATGTGCTACATGGCGAGCCTTGAGCATCAGGCGGTTTTCCACCGTCACTTTGCCCGAAAGGATACGCTCGAGGGCCTGGTACGCCTCGTCTTCGGTCAGTTCGGTCAAAAAACCAAGGTTGCCCAGATTGATACCGAGTACGGGAATGGCATGGCGCGCCGCTTGTTCGGCAATATGCAGCAGGGTACCATCACCGCCGAGGACGATGAGCATATCAAGATCGCCACTGATCTCATTGAGCGAGACGACGATATCCCGCTGCTGCAGCCAGACAGACAATGTTGCTGCGTAATGATCGGATCGGGCATCGTCTTTTTTAGTGATAATGCCGGCCTTGCGCACTACAAGATTTGTCTCAGTTCGAAAAGGGGTCGAAGTGTAGGTCATTCCATTTCGCCTAATTGCTTCGATCGAATAACGGCAGATTCGACGATGTCCATAATGATGCCATGGAAACCGACTTTTTCAAGGACATGCAGGGCCGTAATTGCCGTTCCGCCGGGAGAAGTAACCTTGCCACGCAGGGCGGCTGGATGTTCACCGCTTTCCCTCAGGAGTTTTATCGAACCCGATACGGTTTGCAGGGCCAGTTTTTCGGAAACTACCCGGGTTAGTCCGGATTTTACACCGGCATCGATCAGCGCCTCGACAAAGGAAAAAACATAGGCAGGACCTGATCCGCTCAGACCGGTTACGGCGTCCAGATGGACTTCGTCAAGGATAACAACTTCCCCAACGGCCAGGAAAATTTCCTCGGCAATGCGCAATTCCGCATCGCTGACATTGGGGTTTCTGCTCAGCGCGGAGGCGCCTTCAAGAACCAGTGCCGGGGTATTGGGCATGACTCTGATGATTTTCGTATCACTCTTGCCGATCATCTTCATATAGAAGGATATCGGCAGGCCGGCGGCAATACTTATAATAATATGCTGTGATTGTACCCGCTCTCTGCAGTCTTCAAGGAGAGCTCTCATGGTCTGCGGCTTGACGGCAAGGATAACGACGCGGCAGTTTTCAAAAATCGGCACATTGCTGGGATATGTTTTTACCGAATAGGTCTGTTCGAGATGTTCACGTCGCTGATCGTTCGGTTCCGCAACGAGGATATCCTTTTCCAGGTAAAGCCCGGAAGCGATGATCCCTCTGATTAATGCCTCGGCCATCTGCCCGCCGCCGATAAATCCAATGAGCTGTTCCATTTTTTTCCTAAAGAGTGTGATAATTTCATAAGAGTGAAGAAAAAATATTTCTATGCAATCATAATCGATTTCAGGTAAATATCAAATTCGACCCATTTATTCAATCATATATCTGGAATTCATCTCATTGACTGACGCAGGTTTTTTTAAAAATCCCGCCTCGGCAAAAAATAACATGCGAGAACGCAATGATAAATAAAGACTTATTGGAAATATTGGCCTGCCCACAATGCAAGGGACCGGTGAAGCTAAAAAATGAACATGGACTGATTTGTGAAAAATGCATGCTTTTATATGAGATAAAAGACGATATCCCTATCATGCTCATCGATAAAGCAAAAAAAATCAAATAAATATCTCGTAACATTATTGTATTTTTTCAGATTATTCAGATAATTGTCCTATGCGCCCGTCGCATCGGTTGCGAACCTGAACTGGAGGAAAGGTATGTCTATAACCGAGAATTCTCATCAGTTGTTCGAACGTTTCACTGTTAAAGGAGACCATGCCCGAAGTGATTATTTTGCCCTGATAAAAGAGCTGGTGGCGAAAAAACAAAGCGAAGGGGCGGAGTGGCAACAGGCGATCGATGCTGCCTATCGGTTGGTCCGGCAGGAGATTGAGGAAAACTCCGGCAACCCGACCCAGACCATTACCTTTGGCACTTCCGGGTGGCGGGGAAAACTCGGTAAAGATATTTTTTGCCGTTCCGTCGCGCTGGTGACTACGGCAATTGTCAAGATGTATGAGGCAGTCGACCGCGAAGAGGAACTCCGGTCTCTGCTCGGCGTGCAAAGCATTGAGGAAGCGAGGCAGCGTGGCTGTGTTCTCGGATTTGACAACAGGTTCGCCGGTGAACTCCTGGCCTGCCAGGTGGCGGCTGTTCTTTCTGCCGCCGGTTTTGCCGTGCATTACGCGGGAGAATCCACCACCGGGGTTCTCTCTGCTGCGGTCATTGAATTACAGGCGGCCTGTTCGATAAATCTGACGCCATCCCACAATCCATTGGAATACGGCGGTTATAAATTTAACGCGGCGGATGCCGGGCCGGCAGCGTCAGAGATTACCGAAAGAATCACCGTCAACGCCAGAAAACTTCTTGATGGGAAATTTACCTATACAACCCTGCCTTGTCGCACAGCAAAAGATATCGAGGTCATTGATAAGGTAACATCTTTTCATTCGCTGGAGAGCTGGAAGAGTCTGGTGAAAAAAAACCGACCGGTACATGGCCTTGATCTTGATGCGACTGTCGGCGCATTTTCAGAGCGCCAGGACATGGTTGTTGCCGTTGATTGTGTGCATGGCGCCAGCCGGCTGCATATCCGCGAGCTTTTCAATACTCCTTCGAGCCGTCGGTTGATCCTGCTGCGTGAGAATGGTGATGTGACTTTCGGCGGGGTGGCGCCTGAACCATCGACCGCCAACATGCGCAAGGTCGTCCAAGTGCTTTTAGACAGGGAGGAGCCGCTCAGGCTTGGGGCGATCATCGATCCGGATGGTGACAGAATCCGTTTTACCGACGGGAAGACGGAAATCAGCATGAATCAGTTTGGCGCCATGGCCTATCACTTTCTACATGAACACAAAAACAGAAAAGGCATGGTCGCGAAAACGGTGGCCACATCCAATCTGGCCAACAGTCTTGCCGAGCACTTTAAGGAAGAACTGTTTGAACCACGTGTCGGGTTTAAAAATTTTAAACCGGTTATCGGTCGGGCGCTGGTTTATTTTGAAGAATCGGACGGCATATCGATAATTGGCCACACCCCTGAAAAAGATGCTTATATCGGTCTGCTCCTTGCCTTGGAGATGATGCTTGTGACCAATATGAATCTCGGCGATTACCTGCGACAGATTGAAGGCGTTTTTGGCGCCTATTACCCCGACCGGGATGCGGTTGAGGTCACAGTCAAGGGCGAAAAACTGCAGTCGCTCCTGGCTGGGCTGGAAAAGTATCGCAAAGACGCCATGGTCTCAATCGGCGGCCAGCCCAGGCGCATCGAAAAAGTGCTTACCATCGATGGCAGAAAAATCGTCTTTGACGACGGTTCCTGGCTGATGATCCGCGCCTCCGGGACGGAGCCTAAAGTGCGTTTTTATGTCGAATCGAGAACGTCCAGCGGGGCGGCTGAGCTTGTCGCTGCCGCAAAAGCCATGCTGCAAGAGATAGGAATTTTGTAGTTGTCAACGGTGGGGAGTTTTCCTGCAAAAAACTCCCCACCGTAAACAAGAAAACGTTCTGTAAGGTATTAAATGGCAGGTGGGCGGGGAAGCTGGTTGCATTTTGTGGTTCAGGTATTATTGTCAGCTTGTAACAAACTATAATCATTATCATATTAAATTCAGGAGTTGAGTATGTGGGAATATACTGACAAAGTGCAGCAACATTTTTTAAATCCCCAGAATGTTGGTGAAATTAAAAAACCAAGTGGTACCGGAGAAGTTGGTTCGCTTGCCTGCGGTGACGCCTTGAAACTGACGCTTAAAATAAATGATGAGGACATCATTACCGAGGCGAAATTCAAGACTTTCGGTTGTGCCAGCGCCATAGCATCGTCGTCCGTACTGACGGAAATGGTGGTCGGGATGTCGGTGGAACAGGCAGCCAAAATCACCAACGAAGATATTGCCAATGCCTTGGGTGGACTGCCCAAGGAAAAAATGCATTGTTCGGTGATGGGGCGTGAAGCGCTGGAAGCGGCAATTGCTGATTATCGTGGTCTGATCTTACCTATGGCCCAGGGTGAGGTGGTCTGTGAGTGTTTCGGCGTCACCGATATGGAGATCATCAGGGCCATTAAAGAATCCGGTCTGCGTTCCGTTGAAGAGATTACCAACTTCACCAAGGCCGGTGGCGGGTGCGGTAAATGCGAGGACAAGTTACGCGAAATACTGCGAAATACCGTCAGTAATATATCTGAAATACCCGTTGTAAAAATAAAACCGAAAAGAATGACCTCGCTGCAGAAAATAAAGAAAATTGAAGAAGTCCTGGAACGGGAGATTCGTCCGGGCCTGAGAAAAGATGGTGGTGATATAGAACTCGTCGACGTGGATGGCGATTTTGTCATAGTTTCCTTGCGTGGAGCGTGCAAGAGTTGTCATAAATCTCAAACCACGATCAAAGAATATGTCGAAAAAAAATTACGTGAACTCGTTCTGGAGAGTCTGATAGTGGAGGAAGAGAATTAATGACCACGGTAAACGAAAAAGTTGTCTACATGGATAACAATGCAACGACCCGGGTTGCGCCGGAAGTGATTGAGGCAATGATGCCCTATCTTACCGATGCGTACGGTAATCCGTCCAGTATGCATACTTTCGGCGGGCAGGTCGGCGATGCAGTCAGAAAATCTCGACAAAGAGTGGCCGCCCTGCTGGGTGCTGAGCCTGAGGAAATCACCTTTACCAGTTGTGGCACGGAGAGTGATTCCAGCGCCATATTGTCCGCCCTGCGGACCTATCCGGAAAAGAGACATGTGGTCACGACCAGGGTCGAACATCCGGCAGTAAAAAGTCTCTGTGATAATCTTGAAACGGTAACCGGGCATAAATATAAGATAACCCGCTTAAAGGTTGACTCGGAAGGGATGCTGGACATGTCCGAATACGAGGCGGCCCTTACAGACGATACGGCGATTGTCAGTGTCATGTGGGCAAACAATGAGACCGGAGTCATTTTCCCTGTGGAAGAAATGGCTCGAATGGCCAGACAGCGAGGAATTTTGTTTCACACCGACGCCGTGCAGGCGGTTGGTAAAATCGATATCAACTTGAAAGAGCTCGATATCGATTTTCTCTCGCTTTCCGGACATAAACTCCATGCACCAAAGGGAGTGGGCGCTCTGTATATCAAACGGGGAACTCTTTTTGTTCCTTTTTTAACCGGAGGGCATCAGGAGAGCGGTCGAAGAGGCGGTACGGAAAATGTTGCGGCCATCGTTGCGCTTGGTCGGGCATGCGAGCTTGCCGGCGAAAAAATGGCCGAAGAGAATGGCCGGGTAAAAGCGCTGCGTGATAAGCTTGAGGAAGGCTTGCTTGCCAATGTACCGAGATCGATGTTGAACGGACATAAGACGCACCGTCTGCCGAATACGGTAAATATCAGCTTTGAATTTGTTGAAGGGGAAGCAATCCTGCTGCACATGAATAAATACGGTATCTGTGCCTCTTCCGGCTCTGCCTGTACTTCCGGGTCTCTTGAACCATCCCATGTCCTTCGGGCGATGGGTGTACCGTTTACCGCGGCACATGGCTCGATCCGGTTTTCCCTCAGTATATATAATACCGAAGAGGAGGTTGATTTTGTCGTTGAAAAGATGCCGGCTATCATTGAGTCACTGAGACAAATGTCACCATTTTGGAAGGGATAAAGGGATGAAAATTGTAGAACCTTCTTTTGAAATTCAGCATGACCTGGACAATTCATCAATTCTTGTACGCCTGGAAGCATGTGGTCGGGTGTGTTACAAAAGTGAAGATGCTATTACCGAAGATTCAGCGATTCCCTTTGTGACCCGAATCGCCGCCCACGGTCATAATTCGCTGCTCGAATTGGCCGTGGTGTCATTTGAAGTAACCTGCCACCCCGACCATGTTTTGGAACTCCTTTCTTGTCATCCCAGATTTCTGGTGATCGACAGGATTGACAACGGCATGCTGGTGACCGGGTCCATTCGTGCTTTCAGAGAACTCTACAACCAGCATTTTCATAATCAAATCGTCAACGACCTCGTTGCCGTTCTCGCGGCAAAGGAACCGTATTTATTTGAAAACATATTCGACAAAGATAAGGCGCTGGAGAAAGATGAACAGGTCGGTATAAAAAAATTGTCACTGCAAGAGGTCGATGCACTGCCAACAAAGCTGCGTCTGCGGCACAGATACGTCAGTGTCAGGTTTATCGTCAATCGAGCAGTGAGTCATGAACTTGTCAGACATAGCCTCTGTTCCTTCCTGCAGGAAAGCCAGCGCTACTGCCGCTATGGGCAGGATAAGTTTGATAACCAGGTGACCTTCATACGACCGGTATTTTTTCCTGAAGAGAGCAAGGAATATGCTCTCTGGGTGGAGGCGATGGAAGCAACGGAGACCTGTTATCTCAAACTCCTCGATACGGCGTCGCCGCAAGCGTCAAGAACTGTTTTACCTAACTCGTGCAAAACGGAAATCATTGTCTATTGCAATCTGTCCGAGTGGCAGCATATTTTTAAACAGCGAACTGCCCCGGCAGCCGATCCGTCAATGCGGCAGATAATGATTCCGCTGCAACAAGAGATGGAAAAAAAGTTTTTGCTAATTTCTTCGTAGGCGATTTGCAATACGCCGAATATTTCAGTAAAATCTTCTTACTGTCTCGATAGATTGAGTAAGAAGATTTTTTTTTGCATTGCTCAATCCTATCTGCAGGAAATTCTTTTAAGTAAATAGCTCGTGTGGCTTATTTTAGCAATGGTGCGTGCTTGGGAAAATTTTGCACCAAGGTACCTGTGCCGTTTATCGCTTGGAAGATCTTTTGTACCGGTGTTCCGTTTAGGTTCGCAACCCTTCATTTTTAATGGTTACTGGATATGGCAAGACAAAGTACTGTAATGCAGCGCAGATCTTCAATGAAGCAGACGGTCAAGGATCAATCGGGTGCCGGGAAACTTAAGATTGGCGAACTGCTGAGCAAGGCGGGGTATATAACGCCAAGCCAGCTGGAAACTGCCAAGAAGATACTGAAAAAGAACGGCGGGAGGCTCAGCACGATATTACGCCAGCTGGAATATATTGACGAAAACACTGTTGTAACTTTTCTCAGTCGCCAGCATAATTATCCCTCGGTGGATATAAAAAACGAACCCCCGTCAAAAGATGTCCTGAAGCTGCTGCCCTATGAACAGGCAAAGGAATTCATGGCGTTTCCCCTGCGCATGGCCGGTAACACCCTGCTGGTCACCATGACTGAACCCTCCGACGCCACAGCGGTTGAGGAGTTGCAGAACTCCGTAAACAGGGAATTATCCGTTTGTGTCTCCTCTGAGAAGGACATCGTTGAAGCCTATCAGAAATTTTACGGCATTGATGACGCTGAGGCGCACTCCTTACTGGGCATGCAGGAGCAGGTCGAAGACGAGCTCGATATCACCCAGGTCGATGATTTCGGCTCGATAGTTGCCGAGGCGGCAGATGACTTTGAACTTGAGGCAGATGGGGGGGACGAATTAGGCGAGCAGTTTGCCGCCTCCGATGCACCGATTATCAAGCTGGTCAATGGAATTTTGATCAAGGCCGTGCAGGATGGAGCGTCTGATATCCATGTAGAGCCCTATGAAAAATCGATGCAGGTGAGATACCGCAAAGATGGGGCACTTTTCAAAACAATGAACCTTCCTCTGACCATTAAAAATGCCCTGGTGGCGAGAGTGAAGATCCTCTCCGGCCTTGACATTACCGAAAGAAGAGTTCCCCAGGATGGTCGCATAAAAATGCGTATGGGCAGAAACAGATCGGTCGATTTTCGCGTGTCATCCCTGCCTACCTTGTATGGAGAATCGGTTGTTTTGCGTATTCTGGACAAATCTTCGTTAAACGTTGATCTCACCAAGCTGGGTTTTGAGGAAAAGACCTTTGAAACGCTGAAAAGATGCCTCAAACAGCCGCAAGGATTGCTTCTTGTCACCGGTCCTACCGGCTCTGGAAAAACGGTCACCCTGTATTCAGCGCTGAACTCAATGAACAGTGAGGATATCAAGATCCTCACCGCCGAAGATCCGGTCGAATTTAACTTTAAAGGTATCAATCAGGTCAATGTACACCAAGAAGTGGGAATGACCTTTGCAGCAGCGCTGAAGGCCTTTCTCAGACAGGATCCTGATATAATTATGGTTGGTGAGATTCGGGATATCGAGACGGCGGAAATTGCCATCAAGGCGGCCATGACCGGGCACCTAGTCTTTTCCACCCTGCATACCAACGACAGTCCCGCGACTATTGGCCGTCTCGTCGATATCGGTATTCCACCGTATATGCTGGCTTCGTCGGTAACCATGGTTCTCTCCCAGCGTCTGGGCCGGAAGTTGTGTACCAAGTGTAAGAAAATCGTTGAATATGAGCCGGAGGAACTGATCCGGGCTGGTTTCAAGGAAAATGAAGTGCAGGATCTGCGAATTTACGGTCCGAACGGCTGCCCGGAATGCAACAACCTCGGCTATAAAGGACGGGTCGGGTTTTTCGAACTCATGGAAATAACCGACGAGGTCGGCAAGGCGATCAGTGCGGAAGTTCCTGAAGATCAGTTGCGAAAAATAGCGGTCCAGGAGGGAATGACACCTCTTCGTGAGGCGGCGCTGCAAAAAGTCAGGGCGGGTATTACCAGCATTGAAGAGGCGTTGCGACGAACCGTTGCCCATAAGGAAAGCCTCCCCGCCTACCTGGTCAATCCGGATGAGGAACAGTATGAGGATGGCGATGTGATCATCAGAGAGGGCAACAAGGATATAGATTTTTTTAAACTTATTCGTGGGGCGCTGACGGTCATCAAAGGCGGCAAGAAAATTGCCGAGCTGACCGAACCCGGTGAATATTTCGGGGAAATGGCTACTATTACCGGGGAACAGCGAACCGCTTCAATTATATCACTCGGTAGATCGACGGTGAAACGTTTTCCCGGTGACAAGCTTGAGGAGGTCATTGAGAAATATCCTGACGTTTCCAGGTATCTTTTTAAAACCATGACCAAACGACTGCAGAAATCCAATCAGATCATCGTCAAACTCGCCGGAGGAGGGCGCAGACCGCCGCCGGGTCTGCCAACCACGCCTGCCCGATGACCGCCGCCGTTGCAACTGACTCTTTTTTATTTCTTGACTATCCATGACCGCTGATGCAACAACAGCCTTACGTATCATTGCGCTGCTCGATGGTCGGCCGGGGCATGAGAAACAAACCATGGGAATCATCCAGGCTGTGCAGAAGAAGGTGCCCGTTCAGCTCACCAGAATACACGTCAGTGGTTTCTCTGTTTTTGACAAGCTGATACAGACCTGTCGGCTGTATCTGCCCGGCACGGGTCTGTCGCATCCGCAAATACGTCAAGCCGATCTTTTGATCGGCACCGGAAGTCGTACCCATCTGCCCATGCTTCTCTATAAAAAAAAGTATGCCATTCCCGCAATTACCTGTATGACCCCTGCGAGCCATCTGCGGAACCGTTTCGATCTGTGTTTCGTCCCGGAACATGATGGCCGGACCGGAGGGAAAAACATCATGCTCACCATCGGTGCCCCCAACCAGTCACGCAATAAAAGAGTCCACCGTAAGGAGTGCGGGCTGATCCTGCTCGGCGGGATTGATACAAAGAGCCATCGCTGGGACAGTAGCCAGGTGGTAAGAATGGTAGAAAGAATCATTGCGACCGATCGGCAAAAAGCGTGGACGGTTTCCTCCTCTCCCAGAACCCCGCAAGATACCGTGGCAATGCTCAAGCAGCTGTCGAAACAATATGACAATACACATTTTTTTGATTACAAAGATACCCCTCCCGGCTGGATAGAGGAGCAATATGACAAAAACAAGGTGGTCTGGGTCACCGCTGATTCGATCTCGATGATCTATGAGGCGATCACTGCCGGCTGCTCCGTTGGCATTTTTCCCATGCAGTGGCTAAGCAAAAACAGCAAATTCAAGAGAAATGAAGACGTGTTGCTGGCCAAGAGCCTGGTCACCCCATTTGGTTCCTGGGAAAAAGGGCATATGTCTTTGGATGAGACGAGAGAACTCAATGAAGCAGAACGATGTGCTGAGCGAATTTTACAACAATGGTGGCCGGAAAAAGTCGTCTAAATTTTTGTTATACTTATGAAAAAACAGCACAAAGAAAAACTCGAATCCCTGACGGTCATGCAGTTGCTTCCAGACTTGAACAGTGGGGGAGTAGAGCGCGGCACCCTGGAACTGGGCCGTTACCTGGTACGCCACGGCCACACTTCGATTGTTGTTTCCGGCGGCGGCAGACTGGTGGCACAACTGGAAAAAGAGGGCAGCCATCATCGGCAAATGACAATCGGTTCGAAAAGTCCTTTGGCTCTTTGCCATATCTGGCCGCTGCGTCAGGAAATGAAAAAAAGGCGTGTCCATATTTTGCATCTCCGCTCGAGGATGCCGGCGTGGATCGGTTATCTTGCTGTCAAATCACTGCCCAGGAAATATCGTCCGCTGTTGGTCACCACATTTCATGGGTTTTATTCGGTCAACGGCTATAGCGCCATTATGACAAAAGGTGCTGGAGTTATAGCAATTTCCAAAAGTATTCAGCAGCATATTGCTGAGAAATATAACCGTAAAAAAGACGTTCGTCTTATTTTCCGTGGGGTTGACGTCGAATCGTTTGATCAAAAAAAGATAGAGCGGCATCGCCTGGACAGTCTTTCGCAGGCCTGGAAGATAGATAGCCGAATGCCGGTGTTAATGCTGCCTGGAAGACTGACCCGATTGAAGGGGCAGGATATTTTTCTTAAAAGCCTGCTTCTTTTGAAGACCTCCAGTTTTCAGGCCCTGATCGTTGGAGATACGCAGGATAATCCCGGCTACACCAGCGAACTGCAAAATTTTATAACACAAAATAATCTTGCCGACCGGGTTCGTCTTGTTGGCCATTGCCATGATATGCCCGCCGCCTTTTTACTTGCCGACCTTGTTCTTTCAACATCTTCCAGTGAACCGGAGGCGTTTGGACGCACGACCATCGAGGCCATGGCCATGGGCAAACCCGTTATCGCAACAGCCCACGGCGGCAGCCTGGAAACGGTGGTTCCAGGTGTCACCGGGTGGTTGGTGAAACCGGCTGATCCCGGCGAACTGGCTGTGGCAATCGAGGAGGCTCTAGCGATGAAGCAGGAACAGCTGCAAGAAAGAGGAGAAAACGGCAGACTCCGGGTTGCCGCCAACTTCACCGCAGAGGCAATGTGCGAGCAGACGCTGGCTTTCTATTACGAACTGCTGGGTGCCGAAAGCACCACTTCGCCGCCTGACAGTGTCGGCTGAGCGGAGTTGAGTGCCGGTCGCCAATCATTCTTTTTTGAAATGACGTTCGAGAAAGGCGCACTCCTTTGGTGATAAGTCAAATTGTCCGGCAACCTTTTCGAGCAGTTTCCATCGTTCAATGTCCGGCTTCTCCCGTAACAACTCTGAGAATTCCTTGATAGCTTTTTGTATCTTTTCCCCAGGGGGATGAATAGTCGTTTTTGGCATACTCTTTACCTGTGCAGAAAAATGGGCAAATGGTTTTATTCCCTGATCGGTTCAAGGATGAGCCCCGACAGGGGTGGAATCGACATGGTTGTGTGGTAGGGTGCCTGGGCATAAGGGCTGTCAATTGGCTTGTAGACCGTTTCCTTGCCACCATCCGAACCGCCAAACATTTTGTTATCTGAGCAAAATAACGTCCGGTAGCGGCAATTATCCGGCAGGCCCATCTTGTAATCCGAGAAGGTCTGTGGCGTATAGTTAAAAATTCCCACCAGATGGTTATCGCGGTCTTTGCCATATCTGGCAAAAGAAATAATGGAATTATTTCTATCTTCCAGGTCGAGCCATCGAAAGCCGTCAGGTGAGAAATCAAGCTGCCAAAGAGCAGGTTGCGCTCTATACAGGGTATTCAGCTCAGCGACGAAGCGTTGTAGCTGGCTATGATATACACTTTCTTTCAGCAGATGCCAGTCGAGGCTGCGCTTGCAATACCATTCCGACCATTGACCAAATTCGCTGCCCATAAAGAGCAGTTTTTTCCCTGGATGCATCCACATTGTCAGGAGAAGCAGACGGAGGTTGGCGAATTTCTGCCATTCATCGCCCGGCATTTTATCAATCAGTGATTTCTTGCCATGGACAACCTCGTCGTGCGACAGCGGCAGAATAAAATTCTCCGAAAAGGCATACATGATGGAGAAAGTCAGGCTGTTATGGTGGAATTTTCGATAGAGGGGGTCTTTGGCAAAATAGTGTAGGATATCATTCATCCAACCCATATTCCACTTGAAACCAAAGCCGAGGCCACCTTGGTCGGTGGCCTTGGAGACGCCGTAGAAATTTGTCGATTCTTCGGCAATAAGCAGCGTATCCGGATAGATATCATAGACTATGGAGTTGAGATGTCGGAGGAATTCGATCGCTTCAAGATTTTCTTTTCCGCCGTAGCAGTTCGGCAGCCATTCGCCGTCATTTCTGGCATAATCGAGATAGATCATCGAGGCGACAGCGTCTACCCTCAAGCCGTCAATGTGGTATTTGTCCAGCCAGAAAAGGGCATTGGCGATGAGGTAGTTGCTTACCTCGTTTCGGCCGTAATTATAGATATAGGTGCCCCATTCCGGATGCGAGCCGCGCCGATAATCTTCATGCTCATAGAGGGCCGTGCCGTCGAACTGTCCCAGGCTGTGGCTATCCTTTGGAAAATGAGCCGGCACCCAGTCCAGTATGACCCCTATATCGTTTTGGTGACACGAATCGACAAAATACATGAATTCTTCAGGGGTGCCATATCGGCTGGTGATACTAAAAGGTGCGGTCACCTGATATCCCCATGACTCGTCAAGCGGATGTTCCATGACCGGCATAAGCTCAACGTGGGTAAAACCGAGCTTTTTCACGTAAGGAATAAGGCTATCGGCCAGTTCCCGATAGGTGAGAAAACGGTCTGGATCATTCGGATCTCTTTGCCAGGAACCGGGATGTATTTCGTAAATCGACAGGGGACCATCGTATGCCGGGGTATCTTTTTTAGTCTGCTGCCATTGCTGATCATTCCAGGTAAAGGTGTTCACCGACCGCACAACCGAGGCGGTTTTCGGCCGCAGTTCCCCATAGAATTGAAAAGGATCGCATTTTTCCAGGAGGTGTCCTTCCTGGGTCTTTATGGAGAATTTATAAATTTCATTTTCCTGCAGATGCGGGATGAAAAGTTCCCAGATGCCGGATGCACCGAGGCTGCGCATTTGATTGACTCGGCCATCCCAGCTGTTGAAACTGCCGACCACCGAGACGGCCTGGGCATTGGGAGCCCACACCCGGAAAATGATACCGTTTATATTGTGCAGAGTGACCGCATGCGCACCAAGGTGGTTATATAATCTGTAATTTCTCCCGCTGTTAAAGAGAAATCGGTCCTGTTCCCCCAGTTGAACGGGAAATCTGTAGGGATCATTGGTTCTCCAGACGGTGCCGTTGTGGTAGTGTATTTCATACTGGTAGGCATAGGGATCTAAAAAAGGATCAGCAAGCTGATCGATGTCTAGGATAAATTGAAAGATACCGTCCTGATGGATGCACTCCATGACGTGAGCGTCTCCACCGAGCAACAGTTTCACCTGCCGCGCATGGGGCTGAAACGTCCGCAGCGTCACCAGTCTTTCCGAGGGTGTGGAAAAATGTGCTCCGAGATAGTGAAAAGGATCATGATGGCTACAGCTGAGAATTTTTTCTAAATCACTTTGCATAATTGGCTGAATTCGGTTTAAAGATGCTCGGAAAAGTTGCCATGGTGCCGGCTGTTTTAGGTTGTCTGCTGCCCCACTCATTGTAATAGTATGATACATAGCTTGTTTTGTCATGATTTATCTCCGTTTCCTGATGGATTTGCCGGCCAAGGGTTCACTCCCTTTTTGAGTACGGCTCTTGACGCAAAGAACAGAGGTTTGATAGTATCAGAGTAATGTGAATGAAATTTTGCGACACGAGGGAAACCGTGGAAAGAATAGAGCGATTCTTTTTACGGTTTTTCCAATAAAAACCGTACATTCAGGAAAAAAACTGCAATGAAAGAAAAATCGTCGCCTGAAAGTAACTCTTTGGCTGGAAGCTTTCTCGTGTCCACACCGCAGATGCCGGATCCTCGTTTTGAGGAGCACGTTATTTATATTTGTGCCCACAATGCGGATGGTGCAATGGGTGTTTCCGTCAATCGGCCCAATCATATATTTTCCCTGGCGGAGATACTGCAGGGGGCCAATTTACCGGTGCCGGATAAAATCCTGCCGCCTGTGTATATCGGTGGGCCGGTTGAACTTGAGTCGGCTTTTATCCTCTATATCTCCGATTATTATGTCGAACATAAGCTGGATATCAGTGACACGGTTTCCCTCACCAGGGAAACAAAGGTCCTTGAAGACATTGCCAGAGGCGGTGGGCCGTCCACCTACCTGTTTATTCTGGGCTATACCGGCTGGGGACCAGGGCAGCTTGAAAATGAACTGGTTGAAAATGGCTGGCTGACCTTGCCGGCAAGCAATAACATTATTTTTGATATGCCCGATGAGCTGAAATGGAGGGCTGCGGCAATGCAGTATGGTATTGATATAGCAACGTTCAAGGATGATATCGGTTACGCCTGACTGTACTTGATACGTGCCGATTCGTTTCATCTGCTTGGCTCCTCGGCCGGTTTTTGCATGTCCAGTGCGGCTTTTGCGTGAAACTCAGGGCAAAGAGATGTATGTTGTCGATGTTTTTCTATTCATCTTTTCTCACTACAGCTTATAAAAACAGGTAGGTAATGACCTTAGTCTCCCAGATATTCCGCTGCACACGATGCGGTTACTGTTGTCATGGCGAAACCACGGTTTCACTGGATGCGAACGACCAGACACGAATGGTTGCAGCCCTGAATATGCCGCAGGAAGATGTGAATGAAAAATTTTGGCGTCTGACCGGGCAGACGGTGCAGATGCAGATTGAGGATGGCCATTGCGTCTTTTATAAGGATGGGTGTACGGTCCATAACGGCAGACCATGGCGGTGTGCACAGTGGCCGCTCCATCCATCTATCCTGTCAGATGAGAATAATTTTCATACCATTGCTGACTCCTGTCCGGGCATAAAAAAAGATGTCGGGTACGACAAATTCTGCCAAATTCTGCGCAAACTGATGGATGTGGCCGTTATAAAATGCTGATGAGTGTCTTAGACTTTCCTCTGCTTTATATCGAACGTCGGCAGCCTGCCAGTCCTGCTCTGGGAGAAATAAAAAAATTATCGGTCCCTTTGACGATTATCGCGGTTGGTAGTTGCAGCGCCCATGGACTGAACTGCCAATGAAACACCAGCTGCTCTTTCTGGGAAAAATAAAGGATCGATTTATAGAAGAAGGGGTGGCAGAATACGGTTCCCGGCTGCAGCATTACACCTCCTTTGACATTACCGTTTTGAAGGAAAAAGGCAGGGGGCGGGGCAAACTCCTGACGGCAGCCGAACAAGGCAAACTGTTACTCCAGGCAGTTCCCGCGGGAGCGACAATCGTCGTTCTTGATTCACACGGCAAGCAGTTCACCTCAGAAGCCTTTTCCAGGAAAATTGACCAATGGGAGATGCAGGGTATCAAACAGGTCTGCTACCTGATTGGCGGGCCGGATGGCCATGCGGCGGAAGTGCTGGCAGCGGCCGATCTGCTGGTGTCGCTGTCAAAAATGACGTTTACCCATGATATGGCCCGGCTGCTGCTTGTCGAACAACTGTACCGGGCATATACCATTAAAGCGGGCGAACAATATCATAAGTAACGGCACGCTGTTACGATTTAAACGTTAAGTATATGTCAAAGCGGCTGTTTTTCATCAGGATAACATGGGATGGTCGGACCTCGGAGAGCAGGGGCGCCTTGCGCGGCCTTTTGACAACAACCCGATTTTCTGCTCTTTCCCGGGCGATTTCGAGGAGTGCTGCGCTGTCCGGGTCACTTCCGACCAGAGAGCGAATGACTCGCAGGGTCTGCTTATTAAGCGACGATTGATTTCGATGGGGATACATCGGATCGAGAAAAATTGTGTGAAAGGTTTCGGTTGTATTTTCCAGGTACTCCCGGGTGTCTTCCTGCACCAGGTCTAACCGTTCGACGATACCGGCAGTCTTTTCTTCTCCTGCAGCTCGACGGAGACCGTCTTCGAGCAGGGCGCCGATGATTGGCGAACGTTCGCACATCGTCACCCTGCACGCAAGACTTGCCAGCACAAAGGCATCAGCGCCAAGTCCCGCCGTCCCATCGAGGATGGTCGGTCGAAACCCCGGTTTAATCCCTGCTGCCCGGGCGATTGGTTGTTTACTGGTGCAATTTTGCGCCAATCTGTAGCCGTTTTTTCCATGGACGAAATCAACAAAGAGCAGACAGACGGACTTCTGCGTATCAGGAGGCATGTGCAGCAGCTGCAACCCTTCATGGGTATATGCCAGAACAAACTCGGTTGATCGATGTGCCAGGGTGGAACTGCAGGGGAGATTGAGTTTTGCAGCCAGCTCAATTACTTTTTGTAGAATTGTCGGTGAATCTATTGTAGATGAAACAGATATTGAACTGCGTTCAAGCATGAGCTATGCACTCGCTGATGTAAATAAGGAACAGATAGATTCCGCTTTGCTAGCCAACTTCTTCTCACAAACCATCAAGTATACCATGCCAAACAAAAAACCTGAAGTTATAGCTATCATCCCTGCCCGTTACGAATCAAATCGCTTTCGGGGCAAGCCGCTGGCCATGATTGCCGGGAAACCGATGATCCAGCACGTCGTCGAACGAGCTCGCGGGGTGAAAATGCTCTCCCGCGTCGTTGTCGCAACAGACGATTCACGTATCGCCCGATGTGTTGAGGACTTTGGCGGAGAATACGTGATGACGAGAAGCAATCATGTTTCCGGTTCCGACAGGCTCGCTGAAGCGGCGGAAATTCTTGGAATTTCTGAACATGACATCGTGGTTAACATTCAGGGCGATCAGCCGCTGTTTCCTGCCGAGGTGGTCGAGCAGGTGGCGCAACCCTTGCTTGATAACCTGACTCTGCCGATGTCGACCCTTATTTATAAAATTATACGACCCGAGGAGATACATGATCCAAATCATGTAAAAACGGTCTTTGACAGACATAATTACGCCCTCTATTTTTCACGTTCACCGATTCCTTTTCAACGCAATCCAGACGACCAGGTCAAGCCGACCTACTATAAACATCTTGGCTTTTATGCCTATCGCAAAGGCTTTTTACTCTCTTTTGTCGCCTTGCCGGAAGGGGAATGGGAACGATTTGAAAAACTCGAACAATTGCGGGCACTGGAATATGGCTATAAAATAAAAGTGACGGTAACTGAGCATGATTCAATCGAGGTCGATACCCCTGAAGACCTGCTCCGAGTCGAAGAATATCTCCTCGATAGAGCATAACACGTTACCTGTTCAACACAAACAGCCAAATATAGAGATTCCTTGAGTGAAGCTACCAGGATGAGGTTGAGCTTGATAACAGAGAAACTGCAGAATATCCGGGAAGTTCGGCTTTCTCCCCTTGACCTGCTTCCGCAACACGACCTGCGAGAAAAAATTTTGGATCTTGTGCTGCGGGGGGTCCCGGCCGGGGCACATTCCGCGGCGAAAACCCATCTGCAATCCTTTCGTCAGGAACTGCTGGCCGCAAGTGTTGAAAACGTCAAGGTGGTGGTCTTCGGCGGGGGAACGGGGCTGTCGAATATTGTCGGCGGGGATTCCAGGCTTACAAGCTGGGCGCAAAAGCCATTTGTCGGCCTGAAAGAAATTTTTCCCCTGACACGTTCCATCGTCTGCATTACCGATAACGGTGGATCAACCGGAGAGTTATTAAAAGATCTGCCGATTGTTGCCATCGGTGACATGCGTCACGTTTTATTGTCTTCTATTCAACTGGCTAATCTGCAGAAAAGGTACACTATTGACACCATGGAAGCGAGGGTGGTGGCTGCGGTTCTGTCTACGGTCTTCAACTGGCGCTTTGTCGGTCCCCTGGAAAGAGATCAACCTGATTTTTTGAACATTGAAGTACAACTCAACCAGCTTCCGCGACCCTTGGAACAATTCCTGAAATCTCTTGTCAACTATCTGTTCAGTGACCAGAGACTGCGACCTACCTTGAAACGCTCGCATTGCTTTGGCAATCTCCTTTTGGCTGCCGCCATTTATCGGGAAATTGATCAGGGAATTTCCAATTTCGATCTGGCCACCAACCAAAAACTTTTGCATAAGGCCATTTTCAGCGGCCTGAATGGGATTGCCCAGGCCATCGGTGCCGGCGAGAGGGCCGTACTCCCCTGTACCTCGACACCGGCTCAACTTCAGGTGCTCTATACCAATGGCGTGGAAAGTACCGGCGAGCATAAACTCAGTGAAGCCCGAAGGGGTTTCCCGGTCGAAAGTGTCGAGGTCGATTACTGTGACACCGTGCGTGTTTATGAAGAGGTACTCCAGGATATTCACGAGGCGGATATTGTCATTCTCGCCCCCGGCAGCCTGTATTCTTCCATTATCCCGGTGTTCAAGGTTCCTGGCCTGGCAGATGCCGTCAGGCATAACCGGAAGGCGTTAAAGATACTCGTTTCAAATCTTTGGGTGCAGGCCGGTGAAACTGACCTGTCTATTGCCGATCCGCAGCGAAAATTTCATGTCTCCGACATGATTCGAGCCTATGAAAAAAACATTCCCGGCGGCACAAAGGGACTGTTCAACGAGGTCCTGTGCATATCTCTCAAGGATATTCCCGCTTCCGTCCTGCAGCGGTATGCGGTGGAAGGAAAAATCCCGATTTTTTTAGACAGGGAGCAACTCGCCAAGCAGAAGTATATCCCCGTGGAATGCGGTGTCTATTCCCTGGATGCCCTGGCCGAAAGAGGGGTCATTCAGCATGATCCTGACACCCTCGCCCTGGCCATTAAAGGTCTGTACAATGGTCGGAGCTGTTTTAGCGAGACGTTACATGAATCAGCACATCACGCAGAACCATTGTCAACACCCTTCGAGCCTCCGAAGGCCGGCCATATCCAGCCCTTTCAGAGATACATCGGCATTATGGCACGATTGAATTGCCTGAAGATTTCCTTTATCGGGGAAGAAAACCAGGGAGAAGAAGAATTGCAAGCAACTCTCGGCGATATTCTCCTGGATCACCCCATTATTCCCCTTCGTCACCTTGACTATTTTGCAGGACTCCACTGTATCGGCCGGGAACATTGGCACCGAGACCAGCAATGGGACAATGTCTTCTCTTTTTTTGACCCTGAAGACAAGTGTATTAAAATAAGAGCGGATCAAATTTTCATCAGAGAAAAACTTGAAGTGGCATTGATGATCGCCCTGGGAGAGTCACTGCTTGGCAACTATGCCGAGAAAAAGATGATGAAAAAAGTGGAAGTAGACGGAATTCGTCTAGGCAGGGTGTATCATCTTTTTCTTAGACCAGAAAAAGAGAGAGACTGTTTTTTGAGCCAGGAGCAGTTGTCTGCCTTTCTTGTCCAGGCACGGATGTGTCCAACCAAAGATGAAAATCATTACACCCGTTTGATCAATAATCATGAGGCATTCACGCCGCCAGGCTTATTGATGGGACTCATGTATGCCTGGTATATTGACAATCGTTTTGCCAGCCATATCGAGTACAAGATGTCGGTGATGAAAATCAAGCAGACGGATCTTATTCCAGAGCAGTTGAGAATGGCTGACAGACGACGAAAAATGATTGCCTTTTTTAAAGAGATTGTTTTCCGGTAAGAAGGTATCAACGATAGTTTATGACTACCCATGTGAAAAGGTGAAAATTACTTTCAGGGCCGTTTGCCGCCGTTCATGAGCACGATGCCTGCAACAAAAGCGATGATGCCGATCACTGCATTATTGCCGTGTATCAAGATAAGGGAAGAGAGACAGAGCAGCACGCCGATGGTAACTTTATGCATAGCACCCTTTAACACCGCGCGAGTGTTACGCTCCATTGCTGATCAAGTTTTTTCGGGGAAACCGGTGCACGGGTTTTAATTTCCGGTGAAAAAAGAGAAATCCTGTATTCATTGACCAGATCCCGAAAGCACAGCAGGTGTTCGACTGCTTCTTCCGGGAGCTCTTCCTTTTTAGCCATCAGTTGATGCAATTTTTCCAGATACGGCTGAAGCTGCGCTGATTTCTGGCCGTCCTTGGCAGGATTTGCATGGAACCTCTCCAGGCGTACAAGAAGACTTTGCAGCTGTCTATCGATATTCTGCACATCCAGAGGCTCTGTGGTGTCCAGGAGCAGATCCACCGGGAAAATATCATTGAGGTGGGCGTGAAAATCCGCCTGCTTCCAGCTGGGAAAATGCAGCCTGGCATCCTGGGCGAAGATTTTGCTGATGGCATCGACCACGGTTCGTCTCTTGCGCACAAGCGCCATCAGCCCATGGCAGATTTCCTGACCGGCGGCATAAAAGCCCCGGGCCTCGATGTCTTTAATATTTTTCAAGAATATTGCTTCAGAGACGATCTCCTTGGGGATTGGACCAAAAAGTACACAGAGAATACAATCGAGCAGTCTGGAGATCACCTCTTTGCGGGTCTGGCCGATACTCATCAGCCAGATGGAGGAGGGGCCGGATAATGCGGTGGTGCACAGCTTCTTCAATGCCTTGTATTGGTTGCCAAATTGCAGAGCATACAGATACAGGTTGCCTTGCCTGTTCAGTTTCTCGGCGACTCTTTTGTCCTGTTCAAAGGTGAGTTTGACACAGCCGCCCTCCGGCTGGGCGATGAGTACCGGGTAGAGCAGGCCGGCAATTTCCCCTTGCGGCGTATAGGTCGGCACGGTGTCGGGAAGCCCGGAAAAATTCCAGCTCGTATGGCTGCCGCCCGCCCAGCGCTGTATCACTTCCTGTTCCGCACCGCGTAGAGCCCGCCCCGGTGCCGAGGGCTGGTTGCCCATCCGCGGGTCAAGCAGGTCTCGTAAATTACGTCCGGCGCACAGCTCCTGGCCGGCAGCGTCAAAGAGGAGAAACCGAGGCTGCAGGTGCGGAGGCAGATTGTCCGACCAGTCGGAACGTCGAATCAACAGTTTAAACATTTTCAAAATGGAGGTTTCCAGCGCTGAATACAAGGAGCCCCTGCCGTACTCCATATCATCGAGCAATCTGTTTACCGTGTCACTGATCGGCACCAGTTTTTTTCTGATGCCTTTAGGCAGTGCTTTGAGCAGGAAGGTCAGTTTTTCCTGGAGGAGGCCGGGAACGAGCCAGTCAAAGGCATCGGCGGCAACCGTAGTGGCAAATTCAAAGGGCAGTCGAAAGGTGACGCCGTCTCTCTCTGACCCCGGTTCAAAATGGTATTCCAGGCGAAGCTGCATGCTGCCAAGAGAAAAGGTAGGGGGATAATCAACCAGTTCCTTTTCTTCAAGCCGGCGCAGCAGCACATCATCGTCTTGCATCAGCAGGAAGGACTTGCTTCTTTTTTTCTTGAGAAACCGGTTAAAGGTCGTCTGGTCATAGACGTCAAGGGGGATTCGCTCCGCATAAAATGCATGCAGGGTCAATTCGTCGGCAACAATACTTCTCACCCGCAGTTTTTCTTCGGCGTCCTGCCATTTTTGTATCAGTGCCAGGTTGTGGTCGAGAAAATGATACGAGCCGTTGAGCTGACCGGTAACGAGTGCCGCCTGGATAAAAATGTCCCGGGCCTCGCTGATATTTTTTTTGTTCCTTTTGCCGTAGTTCACCTTTCGGCCGGAGGCGATAATCAATCCAAAGAGAGAGACCTTTTCGTCGGCAATGACCTGTCCGGTTTTTTTCTGCCAGTGGGCATTGGACCAGGAATATTTGCAGAGATGCGCGGCCACCGATTCGATCCAGTCCGGTTCTATGGTGGCCACGGTGAGTGCGTAGAGTCTGGTCGTTTCGAGAAACGATGCCGCCACCAGCCACTGGCCGCCGGAGGTGAACTGATGGGAGCCGGGAAAAATCATCAGCTCTTTATTATGCGTGCCCTGATACAGACGGCCCTGTTTTTTTATGGCCAGATTGCGCAGAAAGCCGGCAAGAAAAGATTTATGGATCTGCTCGTAGGAGGCGTCGGCGACGTTGTCGACAAATCCTTCCCGTCGGTCGAGGATCCGCGTTAACTGGGTGTGCAGATCGAACCATTCGCGCATCCGCTGGAAGGACAGAAAATGGGTCGTGCAATATTTTTTCAATTTTGACCAGGATTTGGTGCTGTTCTCCACATCGTGAAACTGATGCCATATGTTCAGGAGGACCATGAAATCGGAGTGCGGATGGCCAAATTCCCGGTGGGCGGCATCCGCCTCCTTTTCATGGTCGGCCGGCCGGATGCGCGGATCCTGAATGGCCAGTGCCGCTGAGATAATTTTAATCTCCCGAAGACAGTTGTTTTCTTTTGCCTCGATGATGATTCTGGCGATACAGGGATCAATGGGCAGATCGGCCATGATCCGTCCCCGTGCGGTCAGCTGCATCTTCTCGTCGATGGCGCCGAGCTCCCGCAGCAGCCGATAGCCCTCTCGGATGGCATTTTTATAGGGCGGATCAAGAAAGGGAAATTTTTCCGGGTCACCGAGGTCAAGAGATATCATCTGCAGGATAACCTCGGCAAGATTCGAGCGTTTCAGCTCCGGCAGGGTATATTCGGGCCGGTCGAGAAAATCTTCCTCGGAATAGAGGCGGATACAGATGCCCGGCGCGACCCGGCCGCATCGACCTTTGCGCTGGTCACAGCTGGCACGCGAAATTCTGCTGACCGGCAGACTGGTGGTTTTCGCCCGAACGTTATAGGTGGAAATACGGGCGAGACCACTGTCAATAACATAGCGGATACCGGGAACAGTGACGGATGTTTCGGCGACGTTGGTGGCGACGACAATCTTCACCTGATTGAAGTGCTGAAAAATTCTTCGCTGATCACCAGCCGGCAGGCGACCGAAGATCGGCAGGATCACCGCCTGGGAGATTTTTCCTTCGAGCAGCCGGCAACAATCGCGGATATCCCGTTCCGTCGGTAAAAAAACGAGAATGTCTCCTTTCGGTTCACGATGAAAAAGGTCGCAAACGGTTTGTACGCAGTGCTCCAGTTCGCCATCCTTTTCACCTAAGACATCTTCTTGTGGGGGATTGTAGCGGACGATGACCGGATAGGTGCGTCCTGAAACGGTGATGATCGGCGCGTCATCAAAATGAGTGGCAAAGGCGGCGGTATCGATAGTCGCCGAAGTTATAATAATCTTGAGATCATTGCGTCGGTGCAGCAGCTGTTTAATGTATCCGAGCAGAAAATCAATGTTCAGGCTTCTCTCGTGGGCCTCATCAATAATAATGACACCGTATCTGGATAATAGTCGGTCGTGTCGGGTTTCCGCCAGGAGTACGCCGTCGGTCATAAATTTGATCTTTGTCGCCGGCGTTGTATAATCATGAAAACGAATTTTATACCCGACCATATCGCCCGCCGCTCCCAGCTCTTCTGCGACCCTGGCGGCGACGGTCGATGCGGCAATTCGTCTTGGCTGAGTGCAGCCGATAAGTAAATTGTTGTCTGGAAGGGCCTCAAGACACATCTTGGGCAGTTGTGTCGTTTTTCCTGACCCGGTATCCCCGGCAATAACGACGACTTGATTGTTGATTATGGCCTCGATAATAGCACTTTTATTATCGATTATCGGCAGGTTCTCGGGGTAAAAATAATTCATGAAAAAAATAGATGTCGTCTTTATTGTGTGTTAAGTCACTGGCAGAGGTTTGTCCGGTGAGATACCATATACCTTCTGCATTTCTATTACTTTAAAAATTGAGGTTACTATGAAAGTTCGTAAAGCCGTTATTCCTGTTGCCGGTCTCGGGACCAGATTCCTTCCAGCGACAAAAGCAATTCCCAAGGAGATGCTCACTATTGTCGACCGTCCGACTATACAATACATAGTTGAGGAGGTTGTCGCATCAGGAATTGATCAGATTATTTTTGTCACCAGTGAGGGAAAATCAGCAATTGAAAACCATTTTGATTACAACTTTCACCTCGACGCAGTTCTGAAGGAAAAAAATAAAACGATTCTCGGCGAAGAACTGAACAATATTTCCAATCTCATAGATATCGTCTCGGTGCGGCAGAAAAAACCCCTTGGCCTGGGCCATGCCATCTGGACGGCGCGTAATGTCGTTGGTAATGAGCCCTTCATGGTCCTGCTTGGTGACGACATGGTCCTCAGTAAAGTCCCCTGTGCCAAGCAACTGCTCGGTCTTTTTGATGAAGTCGGTGAGTCTATTGTCGCCATTCAAAGGGTGCCGATGGAGGAGACCTCGCATTACGGTATTGTCGAAGGAGAAAAGACCGATCGGGAGAAAACCTATAAAGTCAAACGCATGGTTGAAAAGCCCGCCCCCGGTACAACCGACTCGGATATGGCTATTATCGGCAGATATATTTTAATGCCGGAAATTTTTGATATTCTCGACAAGACCACGCCGGGTCATGGCGGCGAGATTCAATTGACCGACGCACTGCTCGCCCTGACCAGAAGAAGGGCCATGTATGCCCAGGAATTTGAGGGGACGAGATTTGATGCCGGCGATAAAATGGGCTACCTGAAGGCAATTATTGCCTATGGACTCAGGCATCCAGCCCTCGGCAAGCAGCTGAAGGCCCACCTCCAAGAGGTTGTCGCGACTTTATGATGCATGTGGAAGTTGCGATAGCCGCTCCCCTTGAACAGACCTTGACATACGCTGTAGCAAAGAGTGCAGAACAGGGGGATTGCCTCGCCGGCCAGAAGAGCTATGTCGGTCGACGGGTGCTGGTATGGCTGGGTAAGCGGAAGGTGACCGGTTATGTGCTTGCCGTTGTGCCCTCTGTAGAAGATCCTCCCTACCGAATAAGAGAAATAAGCACCTTTCTCGATACCTATCCTCTGTTTCATGAGAACAGTGTGCCGTTTTATAGATGGGTGGCCAATTATTATCACTATCCGCTGGGGCTGGTTATCAAAACAGCCTTACCTGGCGGGCTTGCACCAAAGAGCGTTAAAAAGCTCATTTTACAGGCTCGACCCGACCAATTTTTGGCCTTTTTCCCGGCCAACATGCCCCGGTGGGGGCAAAAGCTTTCCACCCAGGGTGAACTTGGGGCGCTGGAAACCGCAGAGATTCTGAGAGACCGGACGGGAAAAAAAGTAGTGGCTCGTCTGCTCGAAAAAGATGCGGTCAGCATCGAAAACAGCATGGCTGAGGATGGCGTGCGGGAAAAACGTGAGCTCTGTTATGGGCTTGCCTTACCGGATTTTCCTACTTTGCATGAAACGGCGACAAGTCGCGAGGATGTGAAAGAATATCAGCAAAAAATTAAGCGGGAGATGGGACTTGACCTCAAACTCTCGGAGGTCAAGGCGCTGCAGCGCCTGCAGCATCTTACTGAAAAAACCAACCGCCAAACCATCGCCTTGAAAGATCTGCGCCAGGACTACGCCGGTGCGGCAAATGCACTGATAACACTGGAAGAAAAACAGCTTGTCGTTCGTTGCAGGGAAAGGGTCTTTCGCAGCCCTTTTGGCGAACAGCTGCAACACTATCCCCGCCCTGATCGTCTCACCGAAGAGCAGCAAACCGTGCTGGACCGCCTGCGGCCGGCAATCAGGGCCAAAAAGTTCAGTCCCTTTCTGCTGCACGGGGTGACCGGTTGCGGTAAAACCGAGGTGTATCTCAGGGCGGCGGAAGAGACCCTGGCGCAGGGCCGGGATGTGATAATTCTCGTCCCGGAAATTGCCCTGGCCACCCAGCTCGAGGCGCAGCTGCTGTCAAGATTTGGTGATCTGGTCGTCCTGCTGCACTCAGGAATGTCGGCATCGGAACGATTCGATCAGTTTTATCTGGCCCTGACTGGCAAGGCAAAGGTGGTTATCGGCGCCAGGTCCGCTCTTTTTGCCCCCGTCCGAGATCCTGGATTGATCGTTGTTGATGAAGAGCACGATGCCGGTTTCAAACAGGACGACAGTTTTCGTTATCATGGTCGCGACCTTGCCGTATTGCGGGCAAAATACCATGACGCCGTAGTGATTCTGGGTTCGGCCACGCCTTCGATCACCAGTTATGCGCATGCGCAAAGGGGCAAGTATTCCCTGCTGACCATGAAGGATCGGGTGGGAGACCGATCTTTACCGGCAGTCTCCATAGTTGATCTCAACAAAAACGAAGCAAAAGAAATTAAAGGTATCATTAAACAGCAGCTGCAGGAAAAATTGACCGAGAACCTGAGCCGCGGCAAGCAGAGTATCCTGCTGCTGAACCGGAGAGGCTTTTCCGCTGTGGTTATATGCAGGGATTGCGGCACACCGGTACAATGCAGTCATTGTCATGTTTCGCTGACGCTGCATAAGGGTAAAAATAAACTCATCTGTCATTATTGCGGCTTTACCGTGGCCGAAAAAAGTGTCTGTCTGCAATGCAGATCGACCGACCTGGTCCCGGCCGGATTCGGCACCGAACGGGTGGAAGAGGAGGTCCGGGAGCTTTTTCCTGAAGCGCGAATTACACGACTCGATTCCGATACGGCCTCCGATCGAAAAAAATTTCTCTCCATTCTGGCCAAAATGCACGAGGGGCACATTGACATCCTCATCGGCACCCAGATGATCGCCAAGGGGCACCATTTTCCCAACGTAACCCTCGTCGGCGTCGTCTGGGCCGATGGGGGAATAAGCATGCCGGATTTCCGGGCTGCGGAGAGAACTTTTCAGCTCATCACCCAGGTGATCGGCCGGGCGGGAAGGGGAGATGCGGCGGGTGAAGTCATCATCCAGACCATGCGTCCGGATCACTATGCGATTGTCTATTCACGGGATCACCAGTATGGCAAAATGTTTGCCCACGAGATGAAGCTGCGACGGCACCCGGCCTTCCCGCCGTATCTGCGATTGACCGCTCTGCGGCTCCAGGGGCGGGTGGAAAAAGAGGTGCAGCAGACGGCGGTACGTCTTGCCGGATTTTGCCGACAAACGGTCAAAAAAGAAAAACTCAAAATTGATACGCTCGGCCCGGCCCCTGCACCTATTGACAAGATCAAGGACAATTATCGCTGGCAGATCCTTTTAAAGGGCGGTGATACCGAGCAAATGCACGGACTGTGCATGGCCATAAAAAGTGTGCGGCAGGAACTGGTCGGACGCCAGTGCACCTTGGCAATCGATGTCGATCCGGAAAATATGATGTGATAGTGCCTCATGTGCCATGCCTCAGAAAGCGTACCATTTTTTTTTCGGACTATAGCCGACAACCCTGTTCCGTCCTTTCTCCTTTGCCTCATAGAGCGCTTGATCGGCTTGATGGATCAAATCGTTTTTGTTGAAATTATCCACTGTGGCCGGAGTGCCGCATGCCTGTCCGAAACTTGCCGTGATGTGGTACTTCTCCCGGCTGTCGTGAAAAGTTGTCTGTTCAATGACAGAACGTAATTTTTCTCCGACGATTAACGCATCCGCACAACTCGTCTCCGGCAGGACGACAACAAACTCTTCACCGCCGTACCTGGCCAGGGTGTCGTATTGTCTGATGTTCTCTTGTATGATCCTGGAAAATTCCGCTAAAATATAGTCACCTGCTTGATGACCATAGGTATCATTGACCAGTTTGAAATGATCGATATCAATGAGAAGAATTGAGATCGAGGTCTTGTGTCGCAGTGCCCGGTTAATCTCCTGATCTAAAATATTCTGAAAATATCTATGGTTATAGACCCCGGTCAGGCCATCGATATTGGCCAGATTGTCGAGTATCTTGTTTTTTTTCTCCAGCTCCTTCGTCAGATCTTCAAGGTGGATTTTAGCCAGGGTAAGCTGTTTATTCCTCTGGTCGTAGTCGAGATTTATCAGACTCAAACGACTATTGGCCTCCTGAAGTATTTCATGCACTGATTTGGTGGCTGTTATTTTCACATTGAAAGAGGTCCCGGCCTCCTTAACCTTTGTATGGACCTGAGCGAGAATAGTCTCGATGTTCTCCGCTGTCAGACCGAGTAATTTTCCCGCTTCCTTACGAAACTTTTTGTGATACATTTCCGGATGTTTCGAATAAAGGATATTTACCAAGATATCAGTAAGGTAGCCTGCTCGGACCGTTGCCCTGATCGAGACGTTTCTGCCGAGATATTCTTCAGGATGATGATGGTACTGCAGAGGAATGAGCAATACCTCCGGAAAACCCCAGTGCCGAGCCACTTCTACCCCGACCACGGTATGGTCGATGCCGAAAATGGTTTCTTCCGCGGCAAGCGTATGCTGTTGTGTGCCCTCGACGGCCTGAAGAACCTTGTCGTACTCCCTGGGAAAAGATCTCGCCAGGGTAAGTTCCCCCAGGTTCTGCAGCAACCCGGAAACAAATGCCTCCTTTGTATCCGCTTCCTCGGTGTGTTCGAGAATAAGCTTGGCCGTCACCGCTGAAGCCAGTGACTTTTCCCAAAAGGCTTCAAAATTAAAGCGACTTTTGACTGTATCGGCTTTCATAGTCAAAAAAGAAAGGGACAGCACCAGGCTGCGTACGGCATCCATTCCCAGAAGACTGACAGCCTGTTTAATCGAACCTATCTGCTGCGGAAAACTGTACAAGGCGGAATTGGCTACTTTCAGAATGTTCGCTGAAAGTGAAATATCCTGGGAAACCAACGCACCAATGTCGGCCAGGGTAGTCTCTTCTTTGGCAGTGAGGGTGATCAGTTTCGAGGCGACCGTGGGTAATATCGGCAATTCATCAGAGAGGAGGATATTTCGTAGAAGTTCATCTTTATGCATAACGGTTTTCCGGGTGGTTTGATTATTGATTTACAATCAAAAGTAATCTTCAGAAAATTTTATAATTTCCTGAAGATTATTATCAACTTTTCCCGGAAAAAGAAAGGAAGGAGGAGACGGTAAAGGTAGAAGGTGTCTTGACCCTTCTCACGCAGCCAGCGGCTGAAACTATCGGCTTCATCGCGTGAGAAGGGGAGATGGCATAAGAGCCGGTAGTGCACCCGCTGCTACATCAACGAGCCATTGATGAGAAAATGCACGTAGATACTCGCGGCGTAGCCCAGACCAATGACCGGCGTCCACTTGAGATGGCCAAAAAAGGTGTACTGGCCTCTTGCCTGCCCCATGAGCGCCACACCGGCCGCGGAGCCGATGGACAGAAGACTTCCGCCAACACCCGCCGTCAGCGTAACCAGCAGCCACTGGCCTTGAGACATCTCCGGCATCATGGTCAGGACGGCAAACATGACCGGAATGTTATCAACGATGGCCGAGAGAATTCCGACCATGATATTTGCCGTTGTCGGGCCCCAGTCCAGGTACATCAGATTGGATACGAGACCTAGATAGCCCATGAAACCAAGACCGCCGACACAGAGAATAACACCATAGAAAAAGAGCAGGGTGTCCCATTCCGCCCGGGCAACCCTGGCAAAAACATCGAAAGGGATGATCTGACCGATGCGTTGTTCGGCTTTTACCGGGTCATACGTCTCTTGCCTTCTGACATGGGTTTTATTCAGGTAGAAGCCGAACATTTTCAACAGCGACAAACCGGCCATCATACCGACCACCGGTGGAAGCTGTAAGAAATTATGAAAGCCTACGGCAGTAGCGATGGTCCAGAGAAAAAGACCGATGATGACGAAGGCCCCACGCTTTAATTTCAAGTCCTCAAGGCCGGTTGCCGGCTGCTTGTCTGCCACGGCAAAGCTCATTATCACTGCCGGCACCAGCCAGTTGACCACTGACGGCACAAATAAAACTAAAAATTCCTGGAACTGAACAATGCCCTTCTGCCATACCATAAGCGTGGTAATGTCGCCAAAAGGGCTGAAGGCGCCACCGGCGTTGGCGGCGACGACAATATTGATACAGGCCAGGCCGACGAATTTTTTGTCCTCCTTGCCGATGGCCATCACCACGGCACACATAAGCAGTGCGGTGGTGAGATTATCGGCAATCGGCGAGATGAAAAAGGCCAGAAGACCGGTAATCCAGAACAGTTTCTTGAAAGAGTAGCCGGCATTGACCAGCTTTACCCGGAGAACCTCGAACACCTGCCGCTCTTCCATGGAATTAATGAAGGTCATGGCCACCAGAAGAAAGAGAAACAACTCGGCATATTCAAGAATATTATGCCGAATAGCTACCTCTGCCGCATGGTTGATGCCGTTCATCGCATAAATCAGGCCGATTATGCCCCAGATAATACCGGCGGCCAGGAGAACCGGTTTCGATTTCCGCATATGGGTCATCTCTTCGAGCATGACAAAGAAATACGCCACGACAAAGACGATCAAGGCGATATATCCACCCCAGTGATTGGTAAGATTCAACGCTTCCTGGACCACTCCCGGCTCAGCGGCGAAGGCTGTTCCGCAAAACCCCAGGGAGAAGAGAAAAACGGTGAAATAATAGAAAAGGCTCCGTCCACGCATTGCCGAACTCCTGTTAAGTTTTTTTGATTATTTTGCGTTTTGCGGTACGATTTGATGAAAAAAAAATGTTCTGAAATTGATCTGTAATCTTTTCAGCACCATATGATAAAGCTAAAAAAAGATGAGGTCAAGTGAATAAATGTGCTATTATAGTTCGAAAAAATCGAATCGTGAAATAGTATGGCAGAGCAATACAGCGCAACATCCTGAGGAATTAGTGAGTAATGGAATGGCTTAATTATCATCACCTGTTTTATTTTTGGACGGTTATGCAGGAGGGAAGCATCACCGCAGCCGGCAGGAAGCTCAATCTGGCCCAGTCAACGGTAAGCTCCCAATTATCCACGTTCGAAGAAATGTTAGGTGCGAAACTTTTCAAACGCGTCGGCCGAAATCTCGAACCTACCGATATGGGACATCTTGTCCATAGATATGCGGATGAGATATTTTCCCTGGGTCGAGAAATGCTAGAGTCGGTGCGGGGGCAATCGGCAGCTGGTCCGATATCCCTTAAGGTAGGCCTTGTCGATATGGTGCCGAAACTTGTCGCCCGTAAACTTCTTGAACCGGCGGGCAAGTTGTCTGAACGGGTCCGGCTGATCTGTCATGAAGGCAAGGATGAGCAGCTGCTTGCCGACCTGGCGCTGCATAAACTTGATATGGTCCTCACCGAGACGCCGCTTCGTTCAAGCTTAAGTATCAAAGCGTACAACCATCTCCTGGGGGAATGCGGAGTTTCTTTCTTTGGCGTGGAAAAAATGGCAAAAACCCTGCAGCGTAACTTTCCGCATTCTCTCGACGGGGCACCCATGCTGCTGCCGATGGCCATGAGCTCCCTGCGCGGGATGGTCGACCAGTGGTTTGAAAGTATTAACGTTCACCCCATAATAATCGGCGAGTTTGATGACAATGCACTGCTGGCGGTGTATGGACAGGCCGGCGAAGGCGTCTTTATGGCGCCAACGGTTATCGAGAAGGAGGTTGAACTGCAATATCAGGTCCAGGTGCTTGGCCGGACAAATAGAATCAGGGAAAAGTTTTATGTTATTTCGGTGGAACGGATTATCAGGCACCCGGCAGTAGTGGCTATTTCCGAGGCTGCGCATCAAAACCTCTTTTTTGATGCAGCGCAACAACCATACGAGCAACCATTGGCTTAAATCTTAGCGGCCTGTATCACCCGCAGTCGGCCTCTGGATAGGTACAGACTACCCCCTGGTAATTCTCAAAGACAAGGGTATCGCCCTGGGCAAGGATATATTGCGGGGTAAGGGGAATTTTGCCTTTGCCCTTTGGTCCGTCAAGGGCGTAGGTGGGAATGGCCATGCCTGAGATATGTCCGTAAAGTTGACGCATTATGGCGATCCCGGTAGCAGTCGGCGTTCGGAAATGGTTGGTTCCCCGGGTGAGGTCGGCCTGAAACAGGTAGTAGGGCTTCACCCGGATGCGCAACAGGGCGAGAAAAAGTTTTTTAAGTGTTTCTGCATCATCGTTGACGCCTTTTAAAAGGACCGTCTGGCAGCCGAGCGGGATACCGGCGTCGGCAAGCATGGTGCAGGCCAGACTCGACTCCGCAGTGATTTCAGCAGGATGATTAAAATGGGTATTAATATAAAGAGGGTGATACGCTTTGAGGAGAGTAACAAGTTTAGCGGTAATGCGCATGGGCAGAACCGAGGGTACCCTGGTGCCGATGCGGATGACTTCGATAGAGGGTATTGAACGTAGGTTTCTCAGAATCGCGGCGATCTCCTCATCCGGCAGGAGAAGCGGATCACCGCCTGAAATGAGGACCTCCCGGATAGCCGGATGGCATCGCAGGTAGTCGTAGCCGGCTTGCAGCGTCTCGGGACTGATCTTCATTTTTGCAGTGCCGACTTTACGATTTCTTGTGCAGAAACGGCAATACATCGCACAGGTATTCGAAACAAGAAGCAGCGCTCTATCCGGATATTTGTGAACGAGATTGGGCACCGGGCTGAGATTTTCTTCATCCAGTGGATCTTCCTCACAGACCCCGTCGTTTATCTCGGCGACATCGGGAACAGCCTGCTTCCACATCGGATCACCGGGATGGTGCATTAATTTTAAAAAATATGGATTAATGCGCATTGGAAAGTTTGCTATTACCTCACGTAATGCGTTACTATCACAATCCAAATGCTCCTGCAGGCCATCCAGGGTGGTTATGCTGTTCTGTAAAATTATTTGCCATGGTTCCATGGCCGGACATTATGGAGCAAAGAAGAGCACTTGTCAATTGCACATTTTATTTTTGAGATGACCAAGGGGGCTGAGTATGTCGACAAATCTGTATCGGTTCAAATACGACGAATATGGCAATACACGTGAAATTGTGGTGTATGCCAGCGGTTCCGCTGCCCGCTCCTGCAGCTATATAAATAAGGGAACAGCATTCAGCCTTGAAGAAAGAAAATCGTTGGGGCTGGAGGCGACGCTTCCCCCCGGTCTGAGAAATCTTGAGGAACAGATTGAAGGTTCTCGGGCCAAGGTGAATGAAAAAATCGATGACATCGAAAAATTTATCTTTATTCGTTCAATGTTTGACCGTAACGCAACACTTGCCCACGCTCTTATACAAAGTGACATCAAAAATTTTATAAAAATCATCTACACTCCGACTATCGGCCTGGCGGTACAGAAATATTCATCCATGTTCCGGCAGGCCAACGGCCTGCACTTTTATCCTGGCAATATCGACGGGGCAGAGGATATATTACGACGGTTCGCTCATCGGGATATCCGCGTGGCTGTGGTCACCGATAACCAGGGGGTGCTCGGTATCGGTGATCAGGGTGCCGGAGGAATTGCCGTCTGCCTCGGTAAGTTGATGCTCTATACCCAGGGTGCGGGCATTGCCCCCTGGCATTGTTTGCCTATCTCTCTTGATGTCGGTACCAATAACGAAAAACTGCTTGATGACAAGAAATATCTCGGCTGGCGGCACAGACGACTGGAAGGAGAAGAATACTTGTCGTTTATCGGTCGATTTGTCAGGGCTTTCAGAAATGTTTTCCCTAACGCTCTTTGCCAGTGGGAAGACTTTTCTCAGCAGAACGCCTTTAGTATTCATGACGCCTTCGTCGATGAACTCATCTCCTTTAATGACGATATTCAGGGTACAGGCGCGATCGCCCTGGCGGCTCTTTTGTCGGCCATGAAAATCAAAAATGAGAAACTCGCCGACCAGCGCATCCTCATCCATGGCGGCGGTGCAGGGGGGGTGGGGATCGGTGAGCAGATCATGCTGGCCATGATCGAGGAGGGTCTGTCGCAGAAAGAGGCCTTGGCCCGTATCTTCATGATCGATTCGAAAGGCCTTATCTCCAGCTCGAACAAGGAACTGCATAAAAAGAAATTTGCCAAAGATAAGGCCCGTCATCCCTGGCTTGGCGAAATTGACAGAATCGATATCCCGGGAATTATCCGCAAAGCTGGGATCACCACCTTGATCGGCACGACCGGGCAGGATTTCTTTTTTAACAAGGATGTCATAAAAGAAATTAAGAAAAACAGCACTCGGCCACTTATCCTGCCGCTCTTTCAACATATTTCAACGCCCCAGGTTTTTTGCGAGAATATCAGTAAATGGAGTGAGGAGGGGTTCCTGGTGGCCACCGGAAATCCCTGCGCCACCCTGGAAAGTTTGGAAAATGCCTGCCACATTGGTCAGTGCAATAATGCCTTTGTTTTTCCCGGCGTCGGACTGGGCGTTCTCGCTTCAGGTGCCAGGGAAGTGCTGCCGGAGTTTTTTACCGTGGCAGGCAGGGCGATTTCCGATATGATGTCTGAAGAACAACTGCAGAAGGGACGGCTGGTACCACCTATCGATGATATCCGTAACGTAGCCAGAAAGGTTGCCGTGTCGGTGGCTATGTGCGCAGTAAGAAAAGGGGTCAGCAGACCGTGCGTCTACTCTGATTTTCAGCATAACGATGATGAAGCGAGGATGAGTATGCTCATCGACCGGATCAGATGGAATCCTGAATATCTGCCACTAGTTTCCATGTAAACAACAAAGCCCCCGGTACATAGCTGCACCGGGGGCTTTGTAACTGATATAATAATAACTAAATTTTCTGAACGTTATCAGCGGCAGGACCTTTCGGGCCATCTACTATCTCAAAGGATACCCGGGAACCTTCTTCAAGAGACTTAAAGCCTTCAGTTTTGATAGCGGAATAATGGACAAAAACATCTTGTCCACCATCTTGTTCGATAAAGCCAAAACCTTTTGCGTCATTAAACCACTTCACTGTACCTTCTGCCATTGTACTACTCCTTTTGTACGCAGTTCAATTTCGAACCGTTAATATATTTCCAACCACTCACTGGTCAGACATCGTTTGTTGTGTAGAAAGAGAAAAATCCCCGCCATTTCCATGTTGGTTTGTGTATTTTTCATTCGTCAATACAAAACGATTTGTACCACAACAAGCAATTCGTTTAGCACGTCTGCCCATTAAATGCAATAAATAATTTCAAAATGAGCTGTCATCCCACACGGATAGGAATTTTTCTTATTTTTTATGGCCGAGGCTTTTCTATTGTGCCTACGCCGGGTGAAATCGCGCTATGAAAGCGAGAGCGCAGTCGGTAAAAACGATAAAGAGTTGACACCCTAATTGCCTGGAGTATAAGTTTACACCCTTGTATGCGATGAGGTTGCATAATTATCTCAACGGAAAAATTTTTCAAGCGGTGTCAAAGACGGTGTACCCTGACTATCCATTTACCTCCCACTATCTCGACCTCGATGGTGGACGACTGCATTACCTTGATGAAGGAGAAGGTCCGGTGGTTGTCATGGTACATGGCAATCCCACCTGGTCCTATTATTTCCGGCATGTTATTTTACAATTACGTGAAAATCATCGGGTCATAGCCCTTGATCATATGGGCTGCGGTCTCTCCGATAAGCCGCAGGACTACCCCTATTGTCTGGCGCAGCACATTGCCAACCTGGAATCTCTGCTCAGGCATCTGCAGATAGGCCGTTTTTCCCTCGTCGTTCATGACTGGGGCGGCGCGATAGGGATGGGCTGCGCCGTTAACCATATCAATCGTATTGATAAAATAGTGGCGATGAACACTGCTGCCTTTCGTTCGACCCGGATACCACGGCGCATCCAGCTTTGCCGCCTGCCAGTGCTGGGTGAAATACTAGTCCGTTTGTTCAATGGCTTTGCCTGGCCGGCCACCTTTATGGCGGTGCACAACCAATTGGCGCCGGACGTGGCCAAGGCGTATCTTGCACCCTACAACAGCTGGCAAAATCGAGTGGCCGTCTACAATTTTGTCCGCGATATTCCGCTTGCACCGCGCGACAAAAGCTATGCCCCCCTTGTCGATATCGAAAAACGGCTACACCTTCTCCGCGATGCGGCTCTGCCCGTGCTTCTTGTCTGGGGAGGCGGTGACTTCTGTTTCAACGAAGAATTCTTCCTGGAATGGCAGAAACGCTTCCCTGATGCCAAGAGTCACTATTTCGCCGATGCCGGGCATTATCTTCTCGAAGATAAACAGGCAGAACTCGTGCCGATTTTTGCGTCGTTTTTTCGGGAATAAACGTTTGGGAGAAAAGAGGTGGCAATAAATATAGCCGAAACCTTTGTGGACGTTGCCAGGGAACACGGCGATAAAACAGCGGTGATCGAGGCTCGAAGCGGAAAGAAAATTTCTTTTCATGAGCTCAACAGCAAAGCTGACGCTTATGGGCATTTTTTTGCCGGGCAGGGGCTGCGCCCTGGAGATATCGTCATCCTGATGGTTACGCCATCCGTTGACTTTATCTGCCTGACCCTGGCTCTTTTTAAAATCGGCACCCCCATTGTCCTTATCGACCCGGGCATGGGCTATAAGAATCTGCTGCGCTGTATTGAGCGAGTTGCCCCGAAATTTCTTATAGGTATCCCCAAGGCGATTCTTTTCTCAAAAATATTTACCACACCCTTTCAAACCGTGGAGAAGACATTTTGCTGCGGCAACTCTTTCGGTCTTTTCGGCGGTGATATTTCAAAACTAAGCGAAGATGCCGGAAAAGAATGTCCCGTCTATCGACCCACAGCCTCGGATCTTGCGGCTATTATATTTACCACAGGTTCTACCGGTCCTCCGAAGGGTGTACGGTACGAGCATTCGATCTTCAGTGCCCAGCTGCGCTTGATAAAAGAATATTATGGTATTGGCCCGGCCGATGTCGATCAGCCGGCCTTTCCGCTGTTTGCCCTTTTTTCGGCGGCACTTGGCGCCTGTGCCGTTCTTCCCGACATGGACCCCACGCAACCGGCCCGGGTCGATCCGGAAAAATTCATTGCCTCCATTAAAAAACACCGGGTGACCTATTCCTTTGGCTCCCCGGCCATCTGGAATGTGGTGAGCAGGTATTGTCTGGAACGGAAGATAGTGCTCGACTCGGTCCGGAAGGTATTGATGGCCGGGGCCCCAGTGCCATACGAGCTGTTGCAGAGGGTGCGGGATATACTGCCTGCCGAGGCTCTGGTCTTTACCCCCTATGGCGCCACGGAAAGTCTGCCGATTGTCTCGATAGAAGGCCGCGAGGTGGTCGGCGAGACCTGGCAGCAGAGTCGGCTGGGCAAGGGAACCTGCGTTGGACGCCCTTTACCTGGTATTGACATTAAGATTATTGCCATCGCCGATGAAGTTCTGCGTGAGCTGACCGGAGATATGCTTCAACCTGTCGGCAAAATCGGCGAAATTATTGTCCGTGGCGATGTGGTGACCAGGGCGTATGAAAATAATCCACAGGAGACTGAACTGGCAAAAATAGTCGACGGCAATACATTCTGGCATCGGATGGGTGATGTCGGCTATCTCGACAATGCCCATCGCCTTTGGTTCTGCGGCAGACGCGCCCATCGAGTCGTGACGGAAGAGACAACCCTTTATTCCGTGCCATGCGAGGCGATAATCAACGAACATCCTGATGTCTGCCGCAGTGCCCTTGTCGGCATTAAAAACAGCCGAGATTGTTATGAAACCATACCGGTCATCATTGTCGAGCCGAAGAAGGATCGCAGTATCAATAGTAAAAAACTGCTGGCAGAGATAAAGAAGATAGCCGAACAGTCGGAACTTACCCGGGATATCAAACATTTCCTGATTCATGAAAACTTCCCGGTCGACATCCGGCATAACGCAAAAATATTCCGCGAAAAACTGGCACTATGGGCACAAAAGAAACTTTCTCCCTGTCGATAAAAAAGGCACTGGTTACCGGTGGAGGTGGCTTTGTCGGCAAAGCGATTGTTACACGACTTCTTCAGCAGGGCATTGAAACTGCCGTAGTTGGCCGACATCACTATCCTGAGATAGAGGCGCTGGGGGGCACATGTGTTGTTGGCAATGTCAGCGATGGTGCGATAATGGACCGCGCCGCTGCAGGAGTTGATATTGTTTTTCACGTTGCCGCCCTGGCCGGAATCTGGGGATCGTGGAAAGAGTATTATACAACCAACGTCCTCGGTACCGAGGTCGTTATCGGCAGCTGCCAAAGAAACGGCGTCCCCATGCTGGTCTACACCTCTACGCCCTCCGTGGTCTTTAACCGTACCGACATCAACGGCGGCGATGAAAGCCTCCCCTATGCCGCCGAGTATCTTTGTCACTATGCAAAAAGCAAAGTCATCGCCGAGCAAAACGTACTTGGTGCCAATTGTCCAACACTACTGACCTGTGCCATCCGGCCGCACCTCATCTGGGGGCCGGGGGATCCGCATCTTCTGCCGCGTCTCCTGGCAAGCGGCCGGAAAAAATTACTTAAAAGGGTGGGGGACGGTTCCAATCTGGTGGATATTTCTTATATTGATAACGTTGCCCATGCACATCTCCTTGCCGCCAAAAACCTTTGTGAGCAGGGGACAGCGGCCGGAAAACCTTATTTCATCAGTCAGGGAGAACCGGTGAATCTCTGGGACTGGATAAATGACTTGTTTACGGCAATGGGTATCGACAGAGTACAGTCAAGTGTCTCTTTTCCGTTTGCATATCGCCTAGGTGGTTTGTTGGAGGCCTGCTACAAAGTTGCCAGATCAGCAAAAGAGCCAAGAATGACCCGCTTTCTCGCCGAACAATTAGCAAAATCACACTATTTTTCCATAGAAAATGCCCGGAAAGATCTGGGCTATGCCCCTGTCATTTCAACGAGTGAGGGATTACGAAGGACCGTATCATGGCTGAAGGCGCAATAAAAAAAATTAAAAATGTCTTTGTCTGGTTTCTGATCAGTGTGATTTTTCAATTTTTTACCGTGACGCCGGGGTCGGCATTCACCATCGGTGACGAACGGGAGATTGGCGAAAAATTACTCTACTCGGTGCGATCTGCATTTGAGCTGCTAGACGACCCTGATATCACCCAGTATATAACAAAACTCGGTCAGGATGTTCTGGAAGTAGCAGGAATTCAATACTTTGATTATCATTTTTTTGTCATAGACAATAAGGAATTCAACGCTTTTGCTGCACCGTCCGGATTGATTTTTTTCCATTCCGGCCTGATTGGCACCATGAACTCTGAGGATGAACTTGCCTCTGTTCTCGCCCATGAGGTCGGTCATATCGTCAAGCGTCATCTTGCATCGCGAATGGAGAAAGGAAAATATACCAGTATTGCCTCGTTAGGTTTAGCCCTGGCGGCATTGGCTTTTGGTGGAGCGGCCACCCCGGTTCTTTTGACCGGGGCACTGGCGACGGGACAAAGTCTTAACCTGCATTTCAGTCGCCAGGATGAGGAAGAAGCGGACCTCATGGCCTATGATTGGCTGAAAAAACTTCATCGAGATCCGGCAGGACAGGTGAAGATGCTCGAATCCATGCGACGGATAGCTCGATACCGCAGTGAGAAACCACCGCAATACCTTCTTACCCATCCCAATCCTGAAGAGCGCCTCAATTACATAGAATCATTGATTGATATGGACAGGGAACACCTGCAGGAAACGACACAAGCCACTGACGATTTCGAGTTTCTCCGGTTTAAATATCGTATTCTCGCCCAGGTAAAAGAGTCCCGGGATCTGAGGGTGTCCCTGGCAAACATCATCGCGGATAGCCGATCCGGTGCATTGCAGAAGATGATGGCCCAATACGGCCTGTCGCAAATTGCCAAATACGAAAATGACTACAGCAAAAGTCTCACCCTTCTGGATAAAGTTATAGCTTCTCTCCCGGATAAAAATATTCTCAAGGTTGATCGAGGGACTATCCTCTTTGCCGCCGGACATTTTGAAGAGGCCGAGAAAACCCTGAGAATGGCTCTGGCGGTCGATGGCTCGGATATGTATGCTACATTTACCTTGGCTAAGCTGCTCTACAGGACCGGTCGGCTTGGTGAGGCGGAGAAATATTTTCAGATGGTGAGGTATGAATTACCAGAATATTCACAAATATATTTCGAACTGGGGCAAATCGCCTCCGACAATAAACTCGTCGGCAATGCGAACTTTTATCTCGGGAAGTATTATCTCTACGAAGGCAAGATCGATCTGGCTGAGGGAAATCTCAGGAATGCCCTTCGGCAAGGCACCTCCTTACCTGCGGCAATGCAGGCAGAAAGTAAAGAGCTGCTGGAAAAGATAAAAATGTTGAAGAAATAAACGAGGCAGCGCTAAAGCCGGAATGGCGCCAGCTGTTGTTTTAAGGTAGCCAGGTTCGGTGCCGCGAAAATTGCTTGACGAAGCGCCGAGCTTCCCGGGAGTCCTTTGAAGTAGCGGCACATATGATTTTTAACGTACCCAAGAATCCTTTCCGCCGGTAAAAATTGTTCTATCAAGGCCAGATGAGCGTGTGCACCTGCGATAATCTCCCGTACCGTCTCCGGTCGTCCCACCGGCCGGAAAACCCATGGGTTACCAAGTGCGCCGCGGCCTATCATTACCCCGTCGCAACCGGTTTCCTCAAGCATCTGTTGCCCCTCCTGATAGGAGAGTACATCCCCGTTGCCGATGACCGGAATAGAGACCGCTTTTTTCACTTGTGAAATTACCTCCTTATCAATATGACCGGAGAATCCCTGGGACCAGGTCCTGGCGTGAACCGTGATAGCCGAAGCGCCGCACCCTTCAAGCATTCTGGCGAAGGCCGGAGCGTTGATGGAGTGGCTGTCTTTGCCTGACCTGATTTTTACCGTCACGGGCAGAGATACCCGTGATACGATCCTGGTCAAAATGGCTTCAGCCAGACGCGGATCGGCCATCAGCGCTGCTCCGGCCCCTCGCTTGGTGACCTTTCTCACCGGACAGCCCATGTTGATGTCAAGCATATCCGGGCGAAAAGAGGCCATTATCTCCGCAGCGTCCGCCATCACCTCCGGGTCGGCACCGAAAAGCTGGAAAGCGACAGGTCGCTCTTCGGCAATAGAGGCGAGCATCCGCAGGGTGTTTTTCTGTTGATAGACAAGACCATGGCAGCTGATCATCTCGGAAACGCAGTATCCAGCGCCGAATTGTCGACAAAGAAGTCGAAACGGCAGATCGCTGTATCCGGCCAGTGGGGCGAGAACAAAGGGTGATGCAAAGGAGAGATGATTAATGTGCAGCATGATGCGTAGGGCGCAGGCGAAAGAAAGAGAAAAGGGGCAGCGCCGCAAAATGGCGCTGCCGTGCTTTTTCAGGAGGTTGCCGCTATTTTATAAGGTCGATAAGCGGGAAACCGTGCGCTGGTAAATTTTCTTTGACAGGTCTTCAATGATCGTTTCCAGAGCTTTTCTCTCGTTATCACGATTTGCGGTATTGCTGGTTGTCACCAGATATTCCTCTGTCCATAGCTCCCCTGGTGTTTCGAGGATGATTTTTTTCGAGGCTATTTCCTTGAGGATGTAACGGACCTTCAGTCGTACTTTTACTTCGGTGGTTCTACTCTTTTCGCCATACGATAAACTTGGCAGTTCCAGAGAGACGATTTCTCCGGCCAGGATAAGGTCTGCGCCCTGTTTTTCCCGCACGGTGGTTATGGCACCGGATTTCTGGAACCATCTGGTCAAGGATCGGTAGAGTTCTGAATTAAGTCCCAGCTCACTGGTTCTATTTTTCCATTCGGTAAGATAGATGGTTTTGGCCGGCCCGCTATAGACATTGGGATTATGGTATCCGCAGGCAGTAACCAGCAGGGCCAGAACCAGCAGGGGAAAAAATCGACAGACCGTTTTCACTTTTTATCACCCTCGTTGTTAAGAAATTGTTTTACATATTCGACGAACATTCAAACCGGAAAACCTGGTATCAAACGACAATATTCACCAGCTTTTTCTGAACGACAATAGTCTTTTTTATCGGCTTGCCGTCAATAAATTTCTTCGTGTTGTAGTCAGCGAGTGCTTTTTCTATCAGGAAATCGTCGGCAACGTCGGCATCCACCTCAAGGCGCGAGCGAACCTTGCCATTGACCTGAATAACGATGGTCAGCATGTCCTCCTTGGCCGCTTCCGCATCGAATTTGGGCCAGGACTGGCTTTCCATGGAAGTGCTGTTGCCTATCCGCTGCCACATTTCCGCGGCAAAGTGCGGGACCATCGGGGAGAGCAGCAGCAGGAGAACGGAAATCGCCTGTCGGATAACCTCGGGTTCGACGTCCTGTTGCTTTTGCTCGCCGACAGATGCCGAAAGGACGTTGTAAAGCTCCATCATTGCACTGATAGCCGTGTTAAAATGAAAGTTCTGCTCTATATTTTCGGTGACCCGTTTTATCGTCTGATGGGTTTTACGGTGCAGCGCCTTTCCCGGTTCGGTCAATTGTAGAGGAATCTCAGCAGAACATTCCGCCATATCACCGCAGGCCAGGATCAGTCGATAGACTCTATTGAGAAAACGGGAAGATCCTTCAACCCCCTGGGCACTCCATTCCAGATCCCTCTCCGGCGGAGCGGCGAACAGGCTGAAAAGCCGCACTGTGTCGGCGCCGTACTCGACAATAAGGTCATTTGGATCGACGACATTGCCCTTGGACTTGGACATCTTTGAGCCATCCTTTATAACCATGCCCTGGGTGAGGAGATTGGTGAACGGTTCATCGATAGCCAGATGTCCGAGATCCCGCAGAACTTTGGTAAAAAAGCGCGAGTACAATAAGTGGAGAATGGCATGTTCCACCCCGCCGATATATTGATCGACCGGCAGCCAGTAGGCGGCTTTTGCTTTTTCGAGGGGGGCTTCGGTGAATCTCGGGCAGACATATCTGGCAAAATACCAGGATGATTCCATGAAGGTGTCCATGGTATCGGTTTCTCTTTTTGCGTCCTTGCCACACTTGGGGCAGGTGGTAGCAATAAATGAAGGCCGTTGGTGCAGGGGCAGGCAACCACTGCCGGCCTCGGGATCCTCCGGCAGCACGACGGGCAGATCACCTTCCGGGACAGGCTGAACGCCGCAGCTGTCACAGTGGATCATGGGAATGGGCGCACCCCAGTAACGTTGTCTGGAGATGCCCCAGTCCCTCAGGCGATAAGTGACATGCGCTGCGCCGAAATTATGCGCTGTGGCGTAGTCGATTATTGCTGCCTGGGCGGCGACAGAATCCATGCCGCTGAACTGGCCGGAATTTCGTAAAACACCGGGACCGGTAGAGGCCTGTTCCATCTTTTCCGGATCAAGCTCAACATCGGCCGGGATGACCACCGGGCTGATTTTCAAATCATATTTCCGGGCAAACTCAAAATCCCTTTCGTCGTGGGCAGGTACCGCCATGACTGCGCCGGTGCCGTACTCGATCAAAACGAAGTTGGCCACGTAGATGGGGATCTTTTCGCCGTTAAACGGATTGGTGCAATACCGGCCGGTGAAGATGCCTCTTTTTTCCAGCTCCGTCTCGACCGATTGGCGTTGTTTCTGGTTGAGGATTTCCTGGGTAAACTCGCGGATTTCCTGTTCCCGGTCGGTACCCGCTATGAGGGTGTCGAGCAGTGCATGTTCCGCGGCAATGGACATAAAGGTTACCCCGAAGATGGTATCCGGCCGGGTGGTGAAAATGGAAATCGTACAGTCGAGACCATCGACGGCAAAGTCACAGGTGAGGCCGGTGGATTTGCCTATCCAGTTGCGCTGCATGGTCAGTACTTTTTCCGGCCAGCCACTCAGTTGATCGAGATCCTTCAGGAGCTCTTCGGCGTAATCGGTGATTTTAAAAAACCAACCATTCATCTTTCGCGGATAAACCGGTTCGTCACAGCGCCAGCATGCACCATCGATGACCTGCTCGTTAGCAAGCACGGTCTGACAAGATTCACACCAGTTCACCGTGGTCACTTTCTGATAGACAATGCCCTTTTTATACATCTCGATAAAAAGCAGCTGTTCCCATTGATAATATTTCGGGTTGCAGGTGGCAATTTCTCTGGACCAGTCGTAGGAAAGACCGAGCTGACGCAGTTGGTTGCGCATATAATCTATATTTGCGTAGGTCCAGGTGGCCGGATGGGTGTTATTTTTCTGGGCAGCGTTTTCCGCCGGCAGACCAAAGGCATCCCAGCCCATGGGATGCAGAACGTTATAACCGCGCATGCGTTTGTATCTGGCCACCACGTCGCCGATGGAATAGTTCCGAACGTGACCCATATGTATCCGGCCTGAGGGATAGGGAAACATCTCCAGCACGTAATATTTTTCTCTGGCGTCGTCTTCGGTGACGTTATAAACCTCACCTTCTTCCCATATTGTCTGCCATTTTTTTTCTATGGTTTTAAAGTCGTACTTGTACGAACCGCCGGTTTCTTCAGTCATGTGCTGGCCTCAAAATACAGTTGTTAAATTATTCCCCTGACTGCCTGGGAAAATTGTGATTTTTGTAAAAATAATTCCGTATAGTATCAGAGTTAGATGAATCCTTGCTGATCATCATAGTTACTCATATTTTCAAACATGGTAAATTCTTTAATAAATGTCAATCGAGCAACACCGGTTGGTCCGTTTCTCTGTTTACCGACGATAATTTCCGCCGACCCTCTCTCGGGATTGTCTTCTGCTTTATTGTATACCTCATCCCGATAAATAAAGCATATAACATCGGCATCTTGCTCAATGGCCCCTGATTCACGGAGATCAGACATCATCGGGCGTTTATCGGTCCGGCCTTCCAGGCCTCTGTTCAGCTGTGACAGGGCAATAACCGGCACAGCGTGTTCCTTGGCCAGGGCCTTGAGGGAACGAGAGATGTCACTTATTTCCTGGGTACGGTTTTCCGTGTTTCGCCCGCGCATCAGCTGCAGGTAGTCGACAACAATCAGGCCAATGTCGTGCTGTGACGCTAACCGTCTGATTTTGGCGCGCATTTCCAGGACGGAGATGGCCGCGGTATCGTCGATAAAAATTGGCGCTTCCGATAACATGCCCACCGCCCTGGTCAGTTTCGGCCAGTCATCACTGCGCAGTTTTCCGGTCCTGATGCGCTGGGAATCTATGCGGCCGACGGAACTCATCAGGCGCATGACCAGCTGCTCTTTAGACATCTCCAGGCTGAACACGGCGACACCTATTTTTTCTACAAGGGCGGCATGCTGCGCTATATTCATGGCAAAGGAGGTCTTGCCCATGGATGGCCGGGCCGCGACAATGATGAGATCGGAGCGCTGCAGTCCGGCAGTCATTTTATCAATTTCAGAATAGCCGGTAGGTACTCCGGTGATCATTTCCTTTCTTTTGTAAAGCTGTTCGACCGTGGCAAAGGCTTTTGGCACAATCGATTTCACATGGGTGAAATACTGATCGCCCTTTGTCCCGGCTATATCAAAGATGGCCTGTTCCGCATCATCAACCAGCACATCGATGTCATTTTGCTCTTCGTAACAACGGGCGGCGATGCTGGTATTCACCGAGATGAGCTTGCGCAGAATGGCCTTTTCCCGGATTATTTTTGCGTAACTCGTTACATTGGCGGTTACCGGTACAATCGAGGTCAAGGACGCCAGATATGTCGGCCCTCCAGCTTGATCGAGCTTATTGATGTTTTTCAGTAAATTTGAGACGGTAAGGAGATCCTGCGGCTCATTTTTTTCAAAAAGCTCAATCATCGATTCATAGATAAGACGATGGCTGTGTTTATAGAAATCTTGCGGAGTAAGAATTTCAAGAACGGCGCCAAGAAGGTCGGCCTTGATAAGGATCGATCCGAGCACCGCCTGTTCGGCTTCAACATTTTGTGGCGGAATTCCTGAGGGAACTATTGATCGGGCAGGGTCGGGTAATGGATTGAAGTCATTCATCATTCGTCAAAGATAAAAGATCGTGCTTCATTTACTGAAGATGTATTCATGGCCCTCAGGGAGGCGATAGGCGCCGAAAAAAATAATCCGCGGCGACGTTTTCCAAAGATGGCACATTAAACAAAAACACACCATGAAGGTCAAGCCTCTAGGTGTGTTTTCATTTTCGTATAAACGGCGGCAAGCCGTGTCGCTAGGCAGCCGGCGTATTGCCGACGCAGATGCCTCTGCTCCAAAAGACCTTAATGTGTCTTAAGAGGAACGACGTTTACCGTAAATTCAGCAGTGACGTTGAAACCGACCTTTACTTGAATTTTAGTTTCCCCGAGGGTCTTGATGGGTTCATTCAGTAAGATCTGTTTTTTATCCAGTTCCACGTTGAGCTCTGCCAGTTTCGCACAGATGTCGGCAGTAGTGACGGAACCGAAAAGTCGCTCGTCTACGCCGGCGAGTTGTTCGATAACGACAGTCAAGCCGGAGATTTTCTTGGCAGTATCCTCGGCCTGTTTTTGATTTTTAGCTCGTCGAGCTTCAATGTCGGCTTTGTTCTGTTCGAGAATTGCCAGGTTTGCCGCTGTTGCCTGAACGGCTTTTCCCTGGGGGAGAAGATAATTGCGACCGTATCCGGGTTTAACGGTTACCACATCGCCTTCCAGACCGAGGGAGCTGATTGATTTCTTTAAAATAAGTTCCATATTATTAAACTCCTGAGAATATAGGTCTTCTAAATCCGCTGGTGATACCAGTATCACTGTGCAGATTTATAGTATTGCCTGGGTCAATTTACTGTTTCTTGTTTCAGTTTGCGAAAATCAAACCATATATCGGCTATGCCGCATATCAGCAGGATTAATGTTCCAAATGACTGAAAGACGAGCATAATATAAAAAAATGATCTGAGCAGCAGGGGCACATTCCATTTATGCATGAAAAATATAGCTATCGACATGCCCTGAAAGCAATAAACAATACTTAACAAAATGAGACTGTTGATCGCAACGGGCCTTAACAATTCAATCGGCAGGAGAGAAAAGATGCCTGCTCCGATTACGACCCAGATTACTTTCTCCGGCAATTTCCAGTAGCGACAGTTTACCCATGGCGCATTGCCGCTGGTTCTGAGCAAAAGCATATTGCCCAGCACCATCGTAAGCCAGGTGATAAACAGAATAAAACTCCCGAGAACGGAGGGCATTATCATCGGGACAATAACCCTCATCCGCTGGAGAGTGGCCTCCAGCATTACCAGAGTGTCACCGGAAATATCGCTACTTTGCCGGTAATAATCTATTGCTTCGCCGATGCCATCATCCAGGGAACGCACCAGCTGTGCATACGCCGACATTTCCGCCCCCAAAGAGAGCACGGTAAAGATGGCTATCCAGCCACCTGCCAGAGCAAGGGAACTTTTCAGCCCGCTCAGTGCAGGGGAATCTTGTCGTTGTGCCGATATAAAAAGCACATATCCGCAAAGCAGCAGGGTTGCAGAAAATACAAAAAGTTCGAAGTTTCGTAACAGAAGATAGACGATAAGAGAGAGAACGACTGCGGTAAGCAGAAGCCTTTTTCCGGTATATCCTCCATACGTGCCAAGAGTGTACAAGACCAGCAGAGGCAAAAATAAATGCGACCAGCCAAACAGAGACCATTGCACTCCCGGCAGCATTATAGCCAACGAAACAAACAGAATGATTCGAATGATTCTGCCTAAACTCGGCTGCTCATTTCCCTGACTAGCCACCTTGAATTCCCTGCAAATAAACGGAATAGTTATCCCTGGGTTGATCCTGAGTAGGGTAAAAAGGCAATCTGCCTTGCCTGTTTGATAGCCTCGCACAGCTGACGCTGATGCGTCGCACAGGTGCCGACAATCCTGCGAGGAATGATTTTCCCTCTCTCAGAAACGAAATTTCTCAGCGTTTTTACATCTTTATAGTTAATAGCCAGGTCTTTTTCACCGCAAAACCGGCATGATTTCTTGCGAGTAAAAAGTTTCTTTTGTGGTCTTTGCGCCATGATATTACCCTCCGGGGTAAAAGATCTTCAGAATTTTCCGAGTGACTCTTACTCAGTTTCTTCAGTGATATTTTCTTCTTCAGCATCGTCGGAATCGGTTTCTTCCATTTCTTCATTCTCGACCTGGGCAGTTGCTTTCGCTGATATTTCCGCCAGTGCGTCTTGAATGTTTTCTTCGGTCATGGAATCTGCAGTCTTGATGGTCAGATACTTTAATATGGCATCATCAATCCTGAATTTTCGTTCGATTTCTGCAACAGCTGCTGGAGTACCGGCGAAGTCACAATACACATAATAGCCCAGGCTTTCCTTTTTAATCAGATAAGCCAGTTTTTTCATGCCCCACTTATTCAATTCAAGAATTGTTCCCTTTTCATTGAGAATGATCTGAGTGGTGGTGTCAATAACTCTGTTAATCTCATCTTCGCCGATATTGGGGCGAAGTATGAAGATTGTTTCATACCTGCGCATGCGTTCCTCCTCGTGGACGTATGTTTTTTTGCCGAGCAGCTGCTCGCACAATTTTCGGCCCTCGCACTTGATAATAGCCTTGGCAGAGAGCAAGAAGGACATAATAACACGTTGTTATTATGCATATACTGGAGGTGACACAGGGGATTGACCTGTGTCATTTGCCTCTCAGTAAAAAACTGACTATAATACATAGCAGGAGTGGTTGTGTCAAAGGGTATTTTTTTTCTTTTCCTCTGCTTTTATGGCGTTCCATTGGGCCGTCAGTTGTTCTTCGTTTTCATACGGTTTGCCGGCAAAAACGTGCGGGTGTCGGCGAATAAGTTTTTTGTTGACTGTCCGTATGACATCGGAGAGTTGAAACTCGTCATGATCATGGTGTATCTCGGCAATCATAATTATTATATATAGTAAATCGCCCAGCTCCTCACAGACATTAACCGGGTCATCGTTGCGGATAGCATTGTCTAGCTCCTGACATTCCGACTTGAGGTGTTTGAGCAGAGAAAATGGTGTCTGTCGTTTGTCCCAGGGGCAGCCGGCTTCTCCCCGGAGGGCGGTGATGGTGGAAAGGAGTTCGGATAATTCACGAATATACTGTGTCATTTGTTTTGCGGGTGTTAGGTTTTGTAACGGGATAAAATTTAATGAAAAAAGTTGAAGAAAGCAGAAATTATACAATTTTCTTAGGTGTATCCACGAAAAAAGAGTTGACATTCCACTCCTAACGAACTACTTAGCTTTGCTGGAAGGTGTTGTCAGGTTTTGTGCATTTGCTTACACACGATACCATCTTTTTTGAAAATGTACATTTGTTTGAAAATGTGCGCTTGTAATGAGGGAGAAGGTTCCCTCACTGAAAAATGAGTACTAACACAATATTGAGGTAAGTTCATGGAAGACGATAAAAGACAAAAGCTTCTCCTTGAAAAGCATAAAGATATCGCAAGAATAGACCAGGAGTCAAAAAGAACTCATGGGTGGTATGTCAGGGTAAGATTTTTAGGAAGAACCCATTCAAAGTTCTTTTCGGACAGAAAATGCGGTGGGCGATACTCCAGCCTGTTATCGGCAATTACCTGGCGCGATAAGACAGAAAAAAAACTTGGCAAGGTCAGGACAAACAAGCATATGGTTACTGTCAGCAATTCAGGGACCGGTGTTGTCGGAGTTCGACTCAATGATAAACTCAACAGGTATGAAGTAAGTTGGGTGACACATCAGGGCAAGCAGGGGAAAACGTCTGTTTCTATCTCAAAACATGGAAAAAAAGCTGCTTTTTCAAGGGCTTGTTCGATTCGTGCAGAGAAAGAGAAAGCCCGTCTGGAATACGGCGGTTAATATGTTTTTAGAGTAGATACACAGGTTCGATGAGCAGTACGCCCTTTTGCAGGACAATCGACAGGTCAAAAGAGTCAGTCGCACTACACCGTAACACTGAATGAAGGCATCAGCCGTAGGCTGAATATCCACTTGCTGTTTTTTCACCTGGAAACCGTGGGAACATCAAAAATACCGGACAACGTTTGAATTGTGTTGACAATAACAGCACATTCAGGTTAAGTACCGGGTTCTTGTGATGTTACATGGTTCTTTCGACAATAGAGAAGATTTACTCAAAGAGGTTCATATATGTATGCTATAGTTCGTACAGGTGGAAAACAATATCAAGTCGCGTGTGGTGATCAGGTTCGGGTGGAGAAACTCGAAGGCAATGTTGGTGACAATGTAGATTTACTTGATGTGCTCATGGTTGTCTCCGGAGACGATGTGAAAGTTGGTCAACCCGTTCTGGAAAATGCGAAGGTCACTGCCAAGATAGCGGAACAGGGAAGAGCAAAAAAGATCATTGTCTTCAAGAAGAAGCGCCGCAAGGGATATCGATTGCGTAATGGACACAGACAGTCGTACACCGCATTGAAAATTGAAGAAATTTCCGCGTAATTGCCATTCGTGTAATAATTACGGGTACAATACTATATCAACGGAAGATATTTTCCGTCGAAGAAAAGGAGTGGGAGATGGCTCATAAGAAGGCAGGTGGTAGTTCAAGAAACGGTCGTGACAGTGCCGGACAGCGCCGCGGCGTCAAACGATTCGGCGGTCAGGTAGTAAAAGCCGGTAACATCTTGGTTCGTCAACTTGGGACGGTTATTCATCCGGGAACCAACGTTGGCTGTGGACGGGATTATACGCTTTTTGCCAAGATTGAGGGTGTTGTGACATACGAAGAATTTGGTAAAAACAAAAAACGAGTGAGCATTTATCCTGTAGCCTGATGAATCTCCGGGAGATGTTCTCTTGTTTGGTCCGAGAAAATCTCGCCGAGGAAATTATTACCCCTTCAGCGGGTACTACAGATCGGCCCGCTTGTCGGGGATAGTTTTATCGAATATCGTTTCCGGATATATTGCAATTTTCAATATACTCCGGGAGTTTAAACTCGACCTCAATCATGCATTGATGGTCGAGTTTTTTTTATTCAGGATTTCGCAAATCGAAATCCTGTGGGTAGCGTGATGGCATTTATTGATGAAGCAAAATTCTTTGTGAAAGCAGGGGATGGCGGTAACGGGTGTGTAAGTTTCCACAGAGAAAAATTTGTTCCCAAAGGTGGGCCGAACGGTGGCGACGGAGGGCGAGGCGGCAGTGTCATAATTCGGGCAACGAATTCGCTGAATTCGCTGATTGATTTCCGTTTTCGTTCTCATTTTAAAGCCGAGCGAGGGGTACACGGCAAGGGAAAAGATATGCACGGACGGGCGGGGAAAGATTGTATTATTGATGTCCCCGTAGGTTCGGTAATTAAAAATTCCGAAACTGGTGAGGTGCTGGCGGATATCGCGGTGGATGGAGAATCGATCGTTATCGCCAAAGGAGGTGCCGGAGGGATGGGCAACCCTCATTTCGCCAGTGGTACGAACCGTACGCCGAGGGTTGCCACCAATGGGGAACTCGGCGAAGAATTCTGGCTGAAAATTGAGCTCAAGCTCATCGCTGACGTCGGATTGGTCGGCCTGCCCAATGCCGGCAAATCAACGCTGTTGTCCGTCCTCTCCGCGGCAAATCCGAAGATCGCCTCCTATCCGTTTACCACCCTGGAACCGCAATTAGGGGTATTGCAATATAAATATTTCAAACCCTGTATCATTGCCGACATCCCCGGACTCGTTGAGGGCGCCCATGACGGCATTGGCCTTGGGCATAAATTTCTTCGCCATATTGAACGAACCAGTATGCTTCTTCATGTGATTGATGCAGCTGACGAAAACGTTTCGAAAAATTTCGAAATAATTTCTAATGAATTGCTCCAATATAAAGAGGAGCTTGCCGATAGGGTCCAGATTTTGGTATTAAATAAACAAGATCTGATGGACGAGGCAGATCTCAAGGAACTGGAAAACTCTTTCCAACAATTGGGGCAAAATGTTATTACTGTCTCTGGAGTCACCGGAGAAGGAATTGATTCTCTCAAGAAAACCGTCGTAGAAACCCTGGAGCAGCTCAACAGCGCGCAGGGCTGATCCCGGACCCGGCAAACAGGAAGATTGACAGCCAATGTTCTTAAACCTAAAAGGACACGTAGATGAAACTTGAGCAAACTGTCAGCGAATTGGCGAAAAGGGCAAAGGTTGCTGCATCATCTTTGATGGCACTGTCCACAAAGAGCAAAAACAGCGCTCTGTCGACCGTCGCTGAACTCCTGAATCAGCAAAGGCAGCATCTTCATGAAGAAAATAATAAAGACTTGCAGGCCGGGCAAGCTCAGGGGCTTGCTTCGACCATGCTCGATCGGCTGCGGTTGTCCGATGCGGTCATTGACGCGATGATCACCGGGCTGCATGAGCTCTGCGCTCTGCCCGATCCGGTCGGTTCAATAGAAAATCTGGTTAAGCGACCAAATGGTCTGCAGGTCGGGAGAATGCGCGTGCCTCTGGGGGTGATTGCCATGATCTATGAATCCCGTCCCAACGTTACCGTGGACGCGGCCGCACTCTGTCTCAAGACCGGCAATGCAATAATACTGCGCGGAGGATCAGAGGCTATCCATTCCAACCTGGCCCTTGCCGCGATTCTCCAGCAGGCACTGAGCATGCACGACATTGACCAAAATGCAGTGCAGATTATCCCCGTAACCGATCGCCAGGCGATCAATCATCTGCTGACCCTGGATGCGCAGATAGATCTTGTCATCCCCCGTGGCGGCGAAGGCTTGATTCGCTTTGTCTCAGAGACATCGAGAATTCCCGTTCTCAAACACTATAAAGGCGTCTGTCATCTGTTTGTCGACAAAGATGCCGATTTAGAAAAAGCAATTCCGCTGATTATTAACTCCAAAACCCATCGTCCGGGAGTATGCAACGCCCTCGAAGGACTGCTTATTCACAGCGATGTCGCGGATAAATTCCTGCCGACGATAGCCAACGCCCTCGTTAATCTAGGCGTTGAGCTGCGCGGATGTCCGCAGAGTGTGAAAATTTCAAGTAAGGTGCAACCCGCCGGGGAAGAGGACTGGGGCACCGAATTCCTTGATTTGATCCTCTGTGTGAAGGTCGTTCAGAGCTTCGCCAAGGCAAAAGAGTACATCCGCCAGTACGGCTCGCAGCATACCGAATCAATTATCACTGAAAATTACTCTACCGCCCAGCGTTTTATTGCCGAAATTGATGCCTCCGCCGTTATGGTAAACGCTTCAACGCGTTTTAATGATGGCGGCCAGCTCGGCCTGGGTGCGGAAATAGGCATAAGTACCACCAAGCTGCATGCCTACGGGCCAATGGGGCTCGAAGAACTGACAACCCGGAAATTTGTCGTCTATGGTCAAGGGCAGGTCAGAGAGTGACAGGGCGGAAAATCGGCTTGCTCGGCGGAACCTTTGATCCGGTTCATTACGGCCATTTGCAGTTTGCCGAGGCGGCATTGCAGGAATGCCGCCTGGATAAGGTCGTTTTTATTCCTTCGGCCGAGCCCCCCCATAAAAACGGCGCTTCGATAACATCGTTTCGACATAGACTGGCTATGCTCATCCTGGCCGGACAGGGTATACCCAGTTTTGAGTGTAATGCCATAGAAGAAAGACTGCCAAAACCATCCTATACCATTGATACCCTGAAAGTGCTTCAGAAGCATTATGAAGTTGATTGTCGGTTGTATTTTATGATTGGCGCCGATGCCTTTCTTGATTTTCTCACCTGGAAATCACATCAGCAGATTCTCCAGTCGGTGAATATTCTTCTCGCCTTGAGAAAAGGATATAATGTTGACCAGCTGACACTGCTGCTAAAAAATTTGGGATATAAGCCCGATGATGGACTCTGGACGGCCGGCTATGGTAAACAGGATATCCATATTTTAAAAAGGACACCTGATGACCACAGTTCCTCAGCTATCAGGACGATGATCGAAAAAGGAGCGCCAGTTGACCGTTTCCTGCCTGAAGCAGTTCTTGAATACATCCGGAAAAATAAACTGTATCATGCAGCGAATAGAGCAAGAACAACTCCTTGACCGACAAGATTGTCCGGCAAGTGCTAAGTGGAATTATCTTTATGCAAACAGAACAAAAATGGCCGATTCCGGCAAAAATATCGCTACTCATTGTCGACGACTCGCTGGTGTTTCGTAAATTCTTGGGAGATATCTTCGACGATTGTGCAGATGTAGTCGTTGTCGGCGAGGCGCAGAATGGCATTGAAGCTCTGGATATGATACTCAAAACGAGACCGAGTGTCATTTTTCTGGATATGGAAATGCCCCTGATGGATGGAATGACCGCCCTGCAGCATCTGATGATTCATCGGCCGACTCCGACGATTATGTTTTCAAGTCTTACCGAACGAGGGACCGCCCGATGTTTTGATACCATGAAAAATGGCGCCATAGATTTTGTCTGCAAGGATTTTATTTTCCAGAAAAACAACGTGGCAACCTATAAAAAACTGCTCATCGACAAGGTGAGAAGAGCTGCCCGGGTAAAAATTAAAGCCAAAGAACCGGTCTTTACAGCGACATTAGCGGCAAACTGTGCACCTGTTACCGAGCAGAGAATCGTTTTTTGTGAAGAGTGCGGCAACCGTCAGGGAGTCGTTGTTACCAGAAACCAGCCCCTGCAGCCTCTACTCTGTTCCCAGTGCGGCGATAGCATAGACCTGAGTTTATCCGCGCAGTCACAATACCGCCGCAGCACCTTTATCTCCGTTCTCGGCGGGGGGGAAGGCTGTTTCTCTAATCTGTTGCAAATAGTTCCTCAGCTTGGTGCCGAAATGGGTGGTGCGTTACTTGCTGTTGTTCATCAGAACAGTGAACATGTCAATGCATTTGCTGAATATCTTGACGCGATATCGCCGATAAAAGTGATACGGGCCAGAGAGGGTATCAATATTGAAGGCGGAACTTGCTATATCGCCTCCGGTTCCGACTATTTGAGTCTTAAACCGTACAGTGCCCAGCTGACCTTGCAAAAGGTAGCAAAAGGATCATTGAAAGGCGGCCCTCTCGACATTCTTCTAGCATCAGTCAGCACCATCTTTAAAAAAAGGGCTGCTGGAATAATACTTTCCGGCGACGAAAACGATGGCGAAAGGGGTATAGCCATCCTCATGAAAAATGAGGGCTCGCAGGTCATTCTTCATGAAGAGGAATGTTATTGTAAAAACATGGGTCGACAGATTACGACAAATTGTCATATATCAAAAACCTCTGCATTGGATAGCATCGTTGATACCATCAGACAAAAACATTGTCAGGCGAAACATGATAGCCTTGCCGGTTGAAGCCACATTGTTCGTCCAGGATAAGGCAAATGGACAGTAGATTAACACCGGGGAAAGAAAAAAAAGCCCTTCTCTGGGAGGAAACTGTTCCTCTTATGCAACAGGGACTGCATAAAGAATTGCTCAAAAGTGCCTACGGCAATGCAACAAACGGTGAAAGGATCTTTCCACTGCGGGAGAATGTTTTTGCGGCAATGCGACTGACCAGCCTTGAACAAACCAAGGTGGTCATCCTTGGTCAGGATCCCTATTTTAATGAGCATCCCGGCAAAGGCCCCGAAGCCCACGGCTTGTGTTTTTCTGTACAAAATGGAATTCCTGTCCCGCCATCCCTGCGCAATATTCTGCAGGAAGTGAACAACAGCGTGTACAACGGCCGAAAAGTCAGTGTCGACAGTGATCTGACCCGATGGGCAAGACAGGGTGTCTTGCTGCTCAATGCCAGCTTGACGGTAATGGCCAGGCGTCCGAATTCCCATGCAAATCTTGGTTGGCAACTCCTTACCGATGATGTCATCTCAACTATTTCAAGGGAGAAAAAGCATGTTGTTTTCATGCTTTGGGGGGCCTTTGCCCAGAAAAAAAAGGCACTGATCGACCACAGCAAACATCTTATCCTGGCCACCAGTCATCCCTCACCTCTCTCCGCCCATCGTGGCTTTCTCGGCTCGGGAATCTTCGTGAAATGTAATGAGTATCTCCAAAAGCACCATATCCAGCCCATAGAATGGTGAGGGACGAGATTATTGCATGGCGAGATGCTCCTTCACAACATACGGAATCATATCGGCGACCTCAGAGGCGAGAAAGCCTGAGCCACATTTTTCATAGAGTCTATCCGCGGCAGCCCCATGCAGATAGACACCGGCCACTGCAGCATCCAGGGGAGCCATCCCCTGACACACCAGAGCTCCAATAACGCCACTGAGAACATCGCCCATGCCTCCGGCTGCCATTCCCGGATTGCCGGTGGTATTGATAATGGCTGCGCCGTTACTTGCGGCAATTATGGTGCCCGCTCCTTTAAGAATAAGCACAATGTCGTGAGCGTCGTTTTTAAACAGGTCGCAACCCAGGCGAGCGGCCTCCAGTCGATTGTCCTGAATACTGTCGATTGATTTATCGAGTAATCGGGCCAGTTCGCCGGGGTGTGGCGTAAAAATCCTTGGTCCGGCGGGAGAGTGTAATTTGTTGCGATATCCGGCAAGAAGGGTAAGTGCATCGGCGTCCAGAATAACAGGGCACCTGGCGGTGAGGTAGATTTTCAGCACAAGTTCAGCGGTATCCGGATCTTTGCCAATGCCGGGTCCAAGGACGACTGCCTGTTTTACCGCGATATTTTGCGAGATGACATGCCAATCGGCAACCGACAATGACTGGGAACTGTTTGGCAGGGGAACTGTCATCGCCTCGATAAGTGTCGTCTCAAAAACAGCATTGAGATCATGCGGTACACAGAGACTGACCAGACCAGCACCACTGCGCAGAGCACCTTTCGCCGCAAGTACGGCAGCCCCTGTTTTGCCTGCCGATCCTGCCAGTAGAAGGAGGTGTCCATGGCTGCCTTTGTGGGAGGCCTTTTTTCGCCGCAAAGGCTGCGACAGGGTGGTGAAAGTGTCGGCGGTCGCGAGCTCTGTGGTTATGTCGGCGCGGTCAACAGCTTCCCGGGGGATGCCGATGTCAATTATCTCCAGTTTGCCCGTCAAGGAAGAGCTGCCATGGATGAAGTGACCGGGTTTGGCACAGCAGTATGTTGCCGTATAGTTCGCCCGTACGCAGGTGCCGAGTATTTTTCCGGTATCGGAATCCATGCCGGAAGGAGTATCTACCGAAACGACCGGGGCATTATGGCCAAAACCCGAGGTGTTGATAAGGTTGATGGTGTCGGCAAAGTGGTCGGTTACCTCCCGACAGAGGCCAATGCCGAAGATTGCATCAATGATAACATGGCAGGACAAGCCCCTTGACTCCAATTGTTTATAGAGGACAGGAATGGTTTCCACCCGTGCGGCATTGTCGACCACATGAAAGGGCAAGCGGAGTTTTTTGACGATGTGTAGATTAACCGCGGCATCTCCCTTGAGGCTATCTGGATTGACCAGGAAAAAGAATACCGGCTGACAGCCCCTTTGATGCAGATGTCGACCGATAACCAATCCATCCCCGCCATTATTGCCGGGACCAATAAATATTAAGGCAAAGGTGTTTGCACAGGGCCCCAGTTCGTTTTCGATCATCCTCACTGTGCCGAGGCCGGCATTTTCCATCAGCACGACACTGGGAATGCCAAAAAAATCACTCGCCGAATGATCGAGATTCTTCATTTCCAGGGCAGTGGGCAGTTTCATAGAGTTCTCCTTTGGTCCAGGGCAAATGCTTGTTGCCCACGGTTATGGTCAAGGTTTATTCCTCGATGCGGTCCCGGCAAATTTTGCATGGTGCAAAACCGGCTGCACGGGCGACATGAACATCCTTAAATTCCAGGGTGCAGTGCCTGCAATGGTAATGTTGACAACCCGGCAGATGAAACACCCGTTTTTGGGCATCGCCGCGCAGCGTGTTGCTGTGGGCAGATAAGGCAGCCATCTCTTCAGCATCGGCATTTTCTTTGCTACTATCTCTGAACCTGCGCGATACTCTTTGGTAAATGACCTGCAATGGTGATGTCACTTTGGAGGATATCTTCGCCAGGAAAGCGGTCAGGGCAACCGGAAAAAGCGGCTGTTCATTGGCTATCCTGATTATCCAGAAAAGAGCCAGAGCAAAGAAAAAACCATTTGGACTCCACATTGCCAGCCACACCGGGACAACCCCTTGTTCCGCCAAGGCCTTGCCGAAGGTAAAGAAAACATAATAGAAGACAAAGATGGCCAGGCCTGCCTGAATGCCGATAGCCTTTTTACCTGGCCTTGCCTGCAGTCCCAGGGGAAGACCGATGAGGCTTATTATCAGACAGCCAACCGGCAGGACGAGCCTTTTATGAAATTCTATCAGAACCGTCCGTCTCTCCTGGACATTTTCCTTGGCCTGTTGTGCTTCCATACGCAACTCGGCCATGGTCAGAGCGGTTTTTTTCAGGCGAGCGGCTTTGGCGTCGGGAAGTTGCAGGGGAATATTAATCTGATATTGATTGAATTGGACGATCTGGGCATTATCAACTCCCGGCTTGTGCAAACTGCCGTTGCTCAAGGCTATGGAAACCATCATATTTTCGATGCTGCTGTCCATCTGCCCTGTCGACGCCATGGTGACAATGGGATTGTCGACGCCCCGCATATCGGAAACCCAGACGTCGGTCCACTCACCGGTGATTTTATCAATTTTATCGACATAGACAACAACATCACCAAGAGCCTCGGTGAACACATGTTCCTTGATGCCGCTGCTGATTTTTTCCTTAAGGAGCTGGTAGGAAAGTTGTTTCATGGCGACAGCGCTCTGGGGAATCAGTTGTATTGACACAAAGCCGGTCAGCAGGGCAATGAGGCCGGCGACAATGACGACCGGCGGCAGGATCTGGTATATGCTGATCCCGCTGGCCTTTAAGGCGAGGATTTCCGAATCACTGGACAGCCTGGCAAAACCGATGGTTATTCCCAGCATGGCTGCCATGGGAATCGAATAAAGAAAAATATTCGGAAACAGATAGGAGAAAAGTCGAATAAAATCCGCCAGTCCTATATTGAGTTCGAGCACAAAGTTAAGAAAGGGAATGAGTTTGACCAGAAAGAAGACACAGTTCATTATTAGAAAACTGGCGAAAAATGGCCCGAGCATTTCCGTTGCCAGGTAGCTGTAGATTAGTTTTGGTGTTTTTATGTACAATTTCATGGTGACATCGGCCGCTCAGATACAGAAAAATAATTATACACTGATTTTGTGTTTTCCACGAAAATGCTGTATAAAACGATGGTTCTTTTCGGCAGGGGTGTTGTCAACCTGCTCTAACGTTTATTCATTCCAGTCCAAGCAGCTCGACAGCCTGGGCAAAAAAGGCCAATCATGCATTTATTTGAAACAGAAGATGGAGACAAGTGGGTCTGCGTTACATGCGGAGTCGAAGAAGAGCCGATGATACGTGAGAAAAATTGGCGCTGGTGTTTCGATAAACACGATCAGACTCTTCGCTGTTCACTCTGCGGCCATCCAGACTATGATATCGAGGACTGACAGGAAGTACGACACATAAAAGGTCAAGTCCTTTCTTTATCGTGTTGCCGGCCCTGGACGCTGAAACGCTTAAAATTTCGAAGCAGTTATTGGGGCTTCAATGGTAACGGTCACCCAATGCTGATCCCACCACTCCTTTGGCGTGACGAATACCCCATGCACCAGCATAGAAAAATGCAGGTGATCGCCGCCGGCCATGCCAGTCGTACCGGTTAAACCAAGAACAGTTTTCTGGTCAACCATGTCGCCGGGAGCAACATTCATCTGACTCAGGTGGGAATAGAGACTGAACACCCCCTGTCCGTGATCGACCAGCACCATGTTGCCATAGATGCCGAGATAGTCGGCAAAGATAACGATTCCCCGGTTGGCCGCCCTGACATCAGCCCTTTGGGTTGAGGCGATATCCATACCGAGATGCACCTGTTGATCAATATTCTTGCCTTTATAGTGGTAGGTTCTATGATCAGCAAATCCGGCCCGGGCACTCCCCGGCATGCGGTTGAAACTTCCCTTCCAGAGTCGCTCGGAGTGCGGTTTTTTGCATAACTGGGCGATTTTCTCATTGTTCTGGTCTCTGATGGCAGAGTTGGAAAAGAGGTATTTTTCGATAAAATCACCTTGCATTTCCGGATAATATTGCTGAAATTCCGGAATCTTAGTCTCTAGAAACCCATCGCTGATGGTAATGCTGTCGCGTTTTTGGTCTGCCTGTTGATAAACCGCGGTAAAAGGGACAATGCTGTTATTACCGGCTGGGTCCTCTGCCGAAACGTTCAAGCGTTCTATTTTTTCGGTATCAAAGGGCAACGAAAAAAAGGAGATATAGGTATCCTGCCGACCGTTACCAAGAGGAAATCCGGGATTAAAGATACCATTCATGTCTATGCCATGACGACTTTCCTGGTCGGAAAGGCGGTAAATTGCAATGCCTGTCCCGCCGGGTGAAATATATTTTTCACTGTGCAGTATTTCAATACGCGGAGGGATCGTATCGACGGTGACCACTTTAGTGGCTGTTGCGGTGTTGCCCCGTAACCAGCCACGCAAGGAAAAATCGGTAGCTTCAATCATAATGGACATGGGACCATCGGTAAAACCTTCTTTCTTTACGTCAAAAGTGATTGTTCTGGTGTCCTGCTGTGGACCAACCGCGCCGGTATATTTTGTTCTGGGATTGGACACGGTATGCAGCAATTTTTTCACATCATCCTGTATTCCCCACACGTTAATGGTGTGAATGCCACTCTTTGTGTCGATGACCGTATATTCAATCCTGCCATTGTTGCCGACAAAGGCACTGGACTGCTCTAGATTGATAACCGGCTTTTCACCTTCGAAAAAAAGAATAAAAACCGCTGCTCCAGCAATGAGGAGCATAACGAAAAAAACGGTAAATAAAACACGAGATCCTTGTAATTTTTGTCTGTTACGAAACGCCATTGTCTAACATTATCCTTATATGATAGTTTATCGGGAGGTACAAAGAGCTTACTAGCGCTGCCATATAACCTCGTATTTCTCGATATGGAGGTCTTTTGAAGGAGCGACAATGATTCTTTTGCCGATTTCTTTTTCTACCTTGGCCTTGGTCAACTCTTCCTCATTGTTGAGCATGTCGGCAATTCTGGGATGTACCTGCAGGGTAATATTTCCACCCTTGTGTTTCTTGGAATTCCTGTTGATCTTTCTGAAGATATCATAGCAGATGGTTCGACGGGATTTAATCATGCCCTCGCCGGCACAGTAGTGGCACGGTTCACACATCAGCTGGTGCAAGTTCTCACTGCTGCGTTTTCTGGTCATCTGCACCAGGCCGAATTCAGAGAGTTTCAGAATATTGTTTCTGCTTTTATCTTTTTTTACCGCCTCTTTGAATGTAGTATATAACTGCTCACGGTGGCTATCGTCTTCCATATCGATAAAATCGATGATAATAATCCCACCGATATTTCTTAAGCGCAGCTGATAGGCTATTTCGACAGCGGCTTCCATGTTGGTTTTGAAGATCGTGTCATTGAGGTCATTCTTTCCAACATATCTTCCCGTATTAACGTCAATTACTGAAAGTGCCTCAGTACTCTCGATAATGATATATCCGCCGGATCGCAGCCATACTTTCTTTTCAATGGCCCGGGAAATTTCCACTTCGATATTATAGAATTCAAAGAGTGGAGTAACCTCTTCATACAGGGATATTTTGTCGATCAATTGGGGGGCAAATGTTTTTGCATGACGGAGGATCTTTTCGTAGGCAACCGGATCGTCTATGATCAGGCTATCAACGTCCATGGTAAAAAAATCTCTGATGCAGCGCAGGGTAATATCCAGATCTCTATGCACAAGTGATCGGGATTCCATGTGTTCCGCCTTGTCGACAATGTCATCCCAGAGCAGCATGAGAAATTCCATGTCGGCCTCGAGTTCTTCCCGGGTAGCATGTTCCGCAACGGTACGAACAATAAATCCTGTCCCTTGAGGTCTGATTTCTTCGATCTGCGCCTTGAGCCTGTCTCGGATCCCTTCATCCTCAATTTTACGCGAAATACCGATATGATCGGTTTGCGGGATAAAGACGAGGTTGCGACAGGGGAGGGTGATGTGGCAGGTCAATCTGGCCCCTTTCGTGCCTATGGGATCTTTGCTGACCTGTACCAGGATATCCTGCCCCTCTCTGAGGAGGTCTTCAATATGCAGCCCCTGGGTTCGAATATTGGTATTTGCGCAATCGGTGATACAGGGATCGTAGTCGGATGACGGCGAGGAGGCAACGCAGACATCATCCACATAGAGAAATCCGGTACGTTCAAGACCGATATCGACGAAAGCAGCCTGCATTCCCGGAAGGACACGGACGACCTTACCTTTGTATACATTTCCCATGAGACCCTTTTCCGTTGGTCTCTGCATGTGAAATTCGCTGAGGTTGCCGTCTTCTACAAGCGCAAGGCGAACCTCATAGCTTGTAGCGTTAATGAGTATTTCAGTGGTCATTCTAAAGCCGTTTAAATCAAAATTGAAACTTCCCTGCGGGAAGGAGTATATTTTTTCAAATATTGTAGTATACATTATAGACAACGAAAAGTGCCATATGTAATAATATTTTTATATGCCTGCCCCACAACACAAAAAGATGAAGTGCTGTCCGGTATCAGTGGTTATTCCGACTTTCAATCGACGCTCGCTGCTCAAGCGGGCGATTGATTCGGTATGCAATCAGACGGTGCAATGTTCCGAACTCATTGTTGTTGACGATGGTTCAACGGATGACACTGCGGAATTGCTCAGAGATTTAGCGAGTTCCGCAAAAATAATGTGCAAAGTCTACTCCCAGGACAACAGCGGCCCGGCTGCGGCGCGCAATTATGGAATACGTCAGGCAATGTTTCCCTACATTGCCTTTCTCGATTCAGATGATCACTGGCAGAGACGAAAGCTCGAAAGGCAATTTCAATATCATGTCGATAATCCCGCCTGCCGGATCAGTCATACAGGTGAGACATGGCTGCGCAGAGGCCAACATCTGAATCAGAAAAAGAAACATATTCCCGGCAACGGCGATATCTTCGCCCAGTGTCTCCGACTCTGCGCGGTGGGCATGTCGACGGTCATGATGAAAAGAGAACTGTTTGACCAGGTTGGGTTTTTCGATGAATCCCTGCGATGTTGCGAAGATTACGACCTGTGGTTGCGGATAAGTTGTCGCTATCCTTTTCTTCTCGTGGATAAACCACTGACCGTCAAAGAGGGCGGGCGGGAAGATCAGGTCTCCTCGCAATACGCTCTTGGTATGGACCGGATGCGCATATACAGCCTGAGAAAACTGCTCGATTCCGGACTGCTTGACTGCCGGATGCACCTCATGGCATTGCAGGAGTTGAAGAAAAAAATCACCATATTCGGCAACGGTTGCCTGAAACATAACAAAATGGAGCTTGGTCGTGCTTTTCTGGACCTGATTCCTGTTTACGAAGAGAAGGCCAGGAAAAATTTTCCAATGCTCGGGGAGCGTTCTTGATGCAGCAACACAGTTGGAAGGACTCATCTTACTATATTAACCAGATTTACGTCGAAGAATCCTGTCTGCACCTCGATTACACCCAGGAGATCATCCGTCGGGCGCAACTTCCCTGGTCGGTAGTTCCCGACCGGCAAAAGCCGAACAGCCTCGCTGATGAGTATGTCGAGAACCTGTCCGCCGGTAAGCGACAATTGTATCTCTGCATGAACAGAGGCGTTTTTTTTAAGCCTTGCCCAGGAACGCGTGAATACCAGTGCTGTGATTATCAGGTGCTCAACACCGGTACTAACTGCCCCATTGACTGTGTCTACTGCATTCTGCAGGCCTATCTCAACACCCCCTGGCTTACGTTCTATGTCAATACAGAGCAGCTTTTCAACGAACTCAACGAGTCGCTCTCAGCCCAGCCAGAACTCTTTTTCCGCGTCGGTACCGGCGAGTTTACCGATTCGCTGGCCATAGACCGCTTAACCGGATTGAGCAGGCGGCTCGTCCCGTTTTTTGCACAACGGGACAACGCCGTACTCGAGTTAAAGACCAAAAGCGCGATGATCGACAACCTCGTCGGCCTGCAGCATAACGGCAGAACCGTCGTTGCCTGGTCGCTGAACAGTCCATCCATCATGAAAAGTCAGGAAATACGCTCGGCAACCCTGCAGGAAAGGCTGGAGGCGGCAAGACAATGTGCCGAATGGGGCTATAAACTGGCATTTCATTTTGACCCGATCATTGAGCATCGCGGCTGGCGTGAAGGGTATGCAGCAACAATCGATGCGCTTTTTGCCACCGTACCGGCAGAGGCGATAGCCTGGATATCCCTTGGCGCCTTGCGCTTTCTCCCGAGTTTAAAGGAGATAGGCATCAAACGCTTTCCTGCTTCGACAATCTATTTCAATGAGTTTATCCAGGGACTGGACGGTAAATTGCGCTATTTCCGTCCGAACAGGGTTGAGATGTATCGAAGTATCTATCGATACTTGCAAGAAAAAGCCGCTTCGACAACCTGTATCTATTTTTGTATGGAAAGTGACGAAATCTGGCAGGAGGTCATGGGCTTTGTCCCTGCAGCGCAAGGTGGGTTAGCGAAGATGCTTGACCGGGCAGTACGGGGAAGCTGATCGCCTCGCCGCCTTGCCCCGCCCAAGATTATGCAAATTTGACCTTGTTCTTTCTCTATTCTCGCGTATATTGGCAATATTCAAACAGAACGACTGTTTTTGTAACTCTCTTAACTTAGAGGATTGTATCATGATAAACAAGGTAATACTGATAGGCAATTTAGGCGCGGACCCGGAGATGCGTTATACGACCAGTGGGACTGCGGTGGCCACCCTCAGGTTGGCAACGAGCAGGAAATGGAAAGACAAGGACGGCAATCCGCAGGAAGAGACGGAATGGCACCGGGTCATTGTCTGGGCGCAAGCTGCCGAATTCTGCAGCAATTATTTATCAAAAGGTTCGAAAATCTACGTTGAAGGTCGCTTACAGACGAGGAAATGGCAAGACCAGAGCGGCAATGACAAATATACGACTGAAATAATAGCAAATACTGTCCAGAATCTTACTCCGCGAGGAAGTGAAGGCGGCGGTGGCGGCGGTTTTCAGGAACCACCTCTGCCACCCGAACCTTTCGGAGGATCGATGGGGGGAAGCGGCACCGGTGAAGACGTGCCTTTCTGAACAAGTGGACGGGTCTTTGTCGTTTCCTTAAAGAATCTACAAAAAGGAGCAATGTTCCTGCAGTGAACGTGCTCTTTTTTTTTGTCGAAGACCGCATTGCTCAGCCCAGAAAAGTTGATTGACTGTACATGGAACAATTCCTATTGTTCAGACACGATTATAATGTTTTTTTTCTTTATTTCTGTTCATCTAGACTAGATTGCCGCTATGGATTACTACGAAACCCTTGGGACAAAAAAAGGCTCTACCCCCACTGAAATAAAAAAGGCCTATCGTAAACTCGCCCTTAAATATCATCCGGATAAAAACAAGGGCGATACAAAAGCGGAGGAGAAGTTTAAAGAGATCAGCGAGGCGTATGCCGTGCTGTCCGATCCCGAGAAGAAAAAACAGTATGACCTCTACGGTTCCACCAATTTTCATCAACGATATTCCCAGGAAGACATCTTCAGAGGATTTGACCTCAATGACATCCTCCGGCAGTTCGGCGTCGGCGGTTCGGGACATGGCGGCAATTTTCGATCGACCATGGGAGGAAACGGGCGCTTTAATTCATTTTTCAGCCAAGGCAATGGCGGCGGCGGTTGCGGTGGAGGAGGGTGTCGACCGGCCCCGGAAAAAGGGCAGGATATGACCTACCAGATCAATGTCACCCTTGATGAGGTTCTCAATGGTGCCGAAAGAACGATCACCCTGCGTAAAAACGGCACTTCTCACAATGTGGCGGTGAAAATCCCCAAAGGTATCGAAGAAGGGAAGAAATTGCGCCTGCAGGGCAAGGGCGGCAGCTCAAAAAACGGTGGCCCTCCAGGAGACCTGTATCTCAAAGTTGAAATTGCCGCCAACGATACATTTTCCAGAAGCGGCGATGATCTTATCGTGCAGAAACTGATCTCATTCAGCGAGGCCTGTTTTGGTACCAAAATGGAAGTGGAAACGCTGGAAGGCAAAAAGTTTGTAGTAAAGGTGGCTCCCGGAACGGTGCATGATTCCCGTCTGAGGATCCGAGGCTATGGCTTACCGGTCGGCCCGCTGGGAGAACGCGGAGATCTTTATGTCAGAATCGGCGTCAAAGTTCCCAAAGAACTGACCGATGACCAGAAAAAAGTTATAGAACAGCTGCAGGCTGCGGGTCTGTAACCGTCTTTCACACGGCTAAAAAGTAAAACAATGAAAAATGCGCCTTGACGGTCAACCGTCAAGGCGCATTTTTTTTGTTAATAATTATTATCCGCGTAGGTAAGCCAGCCACCCGAGGCGACCAGCTTTTTATCAAAAGAATTGAGCTCAAAAGAACAGGTTACTTCTTGTTGTTTGGAGACATCCGAAACCGCCGTCAATTGTCCTTTGGCAAGATCTACTGCAATTGTAATATTGCCGTGCATCGCAAAAAGAGTATCGAGCTGCTTTTTATCCAGTTCTATGGCGAGAATACCGCAGTTGAACATATTTTGCCGGAAGATTCTGGCAAAGCTCTCGGCAATAACCACGTTTATATCGTTTACTTCAAAGGCCCAGACCGCATGCTCCCGTGAGGAACCGCAACCGAAATTAGCCCTGGCCACAACAACTTCGGCATTCTTCATCTGCTTCGACTGAGAATCAAAAGGCTTGCCGTCCAGGAGCAGATCCTCCAGGAGATGCGGTTTTAAGGCCGTTTTAGAGATTTCCGTCAGGTATTTTGCCGGGATGATCTCGTCCGTGTTGATATCATTTCTGTCGAGAAAAACTGCAGGACCACCAAATTCTTTCATTGTTACCACCTCAGCTTATATTTCCTTGATCTCTCGTGGATCGGTCAGTACTCCGGTCACCGCGGCCGCTGCAGCAGAAAATGGACTCAGCAAATGCACCATGCCACCTTTTCCCATACGTCCGTTGAAGTTACGGTTTGTGGTTGAGGCGCAGACCTCGCCCTCGGCGAGAACACCGGCGCTCATCCCGAGACAGGCGCCGCATGTTGGGTTGAGTACGCAGAACCCTGCATCCATAAAGATTTTGATGAGGCCTTCGTCAAGAGCCATGCTGTAGATATGCGGCGTTGCCGGGGTGACAATGCCTCTGACTCCGGCAGCCAGTGTTCGGCCCTTGAGGATTGATGCCGCGTCCCGTAAATCCTCAATCCTGCCGTTGGTGCACGACCCGATATAGACCTGGTCGACCGGTGTGCCGGACATCTCGGCGATATCACGGACCTTGTCCGGTTTGAAGTCAAAGGTGACCTGGGGAACAAGAGTACTGACGTCGAGTTCAATCGTTTCGGTGTAGACAGCGTCGGCATCGGAATGCCATTTCAGGTAATCGGCCACCGCGGCATCGATGGTTGGATAGTCACCTTGGATAAATGGCCAGAGATATTCTGCAGTTACCCGATCAGGCAGACACATGCCGCAGGTCGCACCCGCTTCGACGGCCATATTGCACAGGGTCATCCTGGCCGCCATGGAAAAAGCCTCAACCACTGGGCCGGTGAATTCAATGACCCGGTCGGTAGCGCCGTTAACGGTAATGCGTTTTATGATGGACAGGATGACGTCCTTGGCGGTTACCCGTGGCTGCAGGGTGCCGGTAATATGGATCTTCATGCTTTGCGGGGCACGGAACGAACACACCCCCTTATAAATACCCACTTCAAGGTCGGTGGTGCCGACACCTGCGGCAAAGGCCCCGAAAGCTCCGTGGGTGCAGGTGTGCGAGTCGCCCATGATAACCGTATATCCAGGTCGGACAAAGCCTTTTTCGGGAAAAAGCGCATGGCAGACACCATTGGCACCGACATCAAAAAAATCCTTGATGTGATGTCTTTTGGCCCAGTCACGCATTATTTTTCCCTGCGTTGCCGTCTTGGAATCCTTGGCGGGGGTAACATGATCAATAACCGCCTTGATTTTGGTGGTATCAAAAACCTGATCCATGCCTTTTTCGATGAGATCCATGATAGCGATCGGGGTGGTAATTTCATGGCACATCACCACATCCAGATCAAGCACCATGTTGTCCGGGGATGGTTTATCGCGCAGATGTGCGGCAAATATTTTTTCGACTATGGTCTGTCCCATTGTATTGCTCCGGTAGAAAAAAGGGAGGTGATTTTTTTCAGGGCGTATCCCTTCGGTATGCATGCAGCAGATTTCCTAGGAGAAATCGTTTATGGCTGCACGTTCCAAGGTTAGACATACTACACAAACAGTGGTAATATTGCCAGCATATTATAGACAACACCAGGGAAGTCGACCGCGCGGAAACACTCTTCCGCTACCGAAAAGGGAGCTCTACAATCAATGACCGTAACCTTAAACAAAAGATTTTTGCTGTTTTTTTTCATCACCCTGTTTTCAAGCTCACTGACCTTCGGCAGCGAAGGGGTGTCCCTAGATGGAACCCTCAAATATACAAAAGGATTTACTCAGTTCGACTATACCTCCCCCGATGCCGTGAAAGGCGGCAAACTCATTTTGCATGACATCGGCAGCTTTGACAAGATGAACCCATTTACCCTGAAAGGTTCCTCCGCCTATGGCCTGGAAGAGCTGGTTTTTGAACCACTGGCCAGCGCCAGCCTTGATGAACCCTTCTCGCAATATGGACATATAGCTGAAGACATCGAGGTTGCGACGGATAAAAAATCGGTCACCTTCACCCTTAACGCATCGGCAAGATTTTCCGATGGCAGTCCGATAACAGTTGAAGATGTGGCGTATTCGCTTGATATGATAAAAAGTGATCAGGTCCACCCGCAATTCAACTACTATTATGAAGATATTGCCGGCTACGAGCTGCTCGGCGACCGGAAAATCCGTTTTAATTTTAAACGGCCAAATCGCGAACTGCACATGATTGCCTCCCAGATAAATATTCTGCCGAAAAAATATCATCGCCAAAACGGCTTTGGCGAGGAAACCGGCCAGGCGAAAATCGCTTTTCCGGTAGGCTCCGGTCCGTATGTGGTGACCAATATCAATATCGGTAAATCGATCACCTACAAGAGAAACTTACAGTACTGGGCGAAGGATCATCCAACCAGGAAAGGGATGTTTAATTTCGATGAAATTGTTGTCAAATATTACAAGGACCAGATAGTGGCCCTTGAGGCCTTTAAGGCCGGGGAGTTCGATTTTATCTCCATCAATATCGCCAAACAATGGGCGAGGGATATGGAAGGCAAGAAGTTCACCGACGGTACACTCATCAAAAAAACATTTCCTCATTTAAACAATGCCGGCATGCAGGGTTTTTTGATGAATACCAGGCGTGAGCTCTTCCAGGATCGTCAGGTGCGGCAGGCTATGGGCCTGGCCCTCGATTTTGCATGGATAAATACCTCTCTCTTTCATGACCAATATACCAGAAACAACTCGTTTTTCAGTAACTCGTACCTCGCCGCAAAAGGGATACCGGACGGCCTGGAGCTCGAATACCTCGAGCCGTATCGGAAACTTCTGCCGCAGGAAGTCTTTACGACGCCCTTATCCACCCCGGTCACCAGCGGACCGGAGGATCTGCGGAACAACCTGCTGGAGGCCAAAAGACTACTGGAAAAAGCGGGGTGGCAGGTCAAGGACGGCGTTCTCACCAATCAGGAGAACAAACCCTTTGTCTTTGACATCCTCCTTGTGTCACCTTCCTTTGAACGGGTCATGGCCGGTTATGTGAAAAACCTGAAAAAACTCGGCATCCAGGTGACATACCGGACAATAGATCCTGCTCTCTACGTGGAACGGTTGAAAACCTTTGATTTTGACATGATCGTCACATCCTATGGTCAATCACAGTCACCGGGCAACGAACAGCGAAATTACTGGCACTCGTCCTCTGCTGAGAGGGTTGGGTCTCGCAACTATGCAGGCATACGCTCTCCAGCCGTCGACGGTCTCATCGATCGGATAATTTACGCCCAGACGAAGGAGCAGCTCATTGCCGGCTGCCGGGCCCTGGATCGGGTGCTCTGGTATGGCTATTACCTGGTCCCAAACTGGTATCTTCCCGTGCATAGATTGAGCTATCAAAATAAGTTTTCCAGACCGGAGTCACTGCCGCTCTATTATGATCCATTCCAGCTACTTATGACCTGGTGGATTAAATGATCGGCAAATTATCGAAGCATGGAGGAAGACGAAAATTATAATTTTTAATGCTATTCGTGAAAAGACATGTCATACATTGCGGTTCTATTTATGAGGCGTGGAGATTTCAGTGCAGGCGATTCGAATTCAGTTAACCACTCTGGCCGACAGCGAAAAACTCGGAAGACTTCTCGGTAGCCTGGCAGGCCCCGGTGATGTGATGTGCCTTGACGGCAATCTAGGCGCAGGAAAAACCGCCCTTGCCCAGGCAATCGCCCGTGGTCTTGAGGTGCCGGATACCTGCTATGTCACGAGTCCTTCGTTTGCTATTCTCCATGAATACGAGGGGCGAATGGTCATGTATCATATGGATTTTTACCGTTTGCGGGATGCGACCGAGGTAGAGGATCTTGGCTTTGAGGAATACTTTTATCTCAACGGGTTGACAGTGATCGAGTGGTCGTCCAGGGCAATGGACATACTGCCGCATGAACGATTGGTCGTGGAAATTGTCGTCAATGACGATCTTTCCCGGACGGTTACCCTGCATGGGACAAAGAGATATGCCGAAATGCTGCACCACATCAGCCGGGAATTTCCAGGCTGACCTGCCATCATTTCGTATAACTGAGGGCTTTCTATTTACAATTATTACGCGAAAAAATGAAAAAAAAATCTATACAGTTTCAGGATTGTTTGAAAAAATTTACGGTCGACCAGGATAAGGCAATATCTCCGCAAGAGACCCTGAAGAATTTTTATGCAAAGGTTGCTTCACTTGATCTGAAAATATTAAACGAAGTACGCAGGATAGATAACGGGCGTCTGGATATCCCGGTGTTCTTCAGTGTCTGCGGCGAGGACGCCCATGCCCTGACCGGTACCAAGAAGCAGATGGGCAAGGGAGCATCGCCGATACAGGCCGAGGCCTCCGCCTGTATGGAGCTGGCCGAGCGGTTTTCTTTCTTTTCCTATAAGAATAATTCCGGTAATTTTCTTTCCGGAGACTACAAAACCATGATCAGGGCCGGATATCCCGTCCTTGATCTCGAATTTTTACTGACATCGGTGCACGACCGCCATTCTTCCGTGCACCTGCTGGAACAATTGCTTGATGATATTCCTATGCAATGGGCCTGGGGCACGAATGTGACCCAGGGAACGGAGGTGCTCATTCCCTTTTCCTGGTTTTTTGCCATCAACGAATTTAACGGCCCCTCCGCCGGCAACACCTATGAGGAAGCGGCGCTGCAAGGCATCTGTGAAATCGTTGAGCGACATGTCTGCTCTGTTGTCAACCATACGAAAAGTGTGACGCCGAGGATCAATGCGGATTCCGTACAGGATGTTGTGGCCACAGAACTCATCGACAAGTTTCGCAAGAATGGTATTGAGCTCTACCTCAACGATTTCAGCCTGGATACCGGCATCTGTACGGTTGCCGCCCTGGCCATTGACCGAGCAACTTTTCCCGGAAAAAGTGAGATTGTCTATACCGCCGGGACAACCCCTGACCCGGAAAAAGCCCTGATAAGGGCCATCACCGAGGTGGCCCAGCTTGCCGGAGATTTTAATACAGACTCAAATTATATTGCCTCGGGATTGCCCAAACCTCTTTCCATGGAAGAGGTTGACTATGTGACGGATTCCCCGACCGAGATCTTGATACAGGACATGGCCAATCTGTCGCATAACAATATCAAGGTAGAAGTAGACAATTGTATCGCCTCCCTGAAAAAAATCGGCATGGACGTGCTGATGATCGATGTCACCCACCCTGGTCTTGACATACCGGCACTGTATACCATAGTTCCGGGGGCACATTTTCGCGAGAGATCGATGATCAACGATGTCGGACTTTTTGCGGCGAAACTACTCGTTGAGCGGGTTACTGATACGGAACTGCTCGACAGAAAGCTGCTGCAGATGGAAAGCCTCCTGCCGGAAGCATACTATCTTGAGTTCTATCGAGGACGTAATTTTTCCGACATGGGATTTCCCGAAGCCGCCCTTGAGCACTTTGCTCGTGCGCTGCGCATGCGGCCCGAAGCTGAAGATTTACCCTATATATATTCTTACATGGGCAGTTGTCTGAAAGAGCTTGGCCGCTATGATGAGGCTGTTGAAATTTTACACCACGGCTTGCAGGAGGATGAAGAAAGACCGGATCTGCACAATACGCTGGGGGTCTGTTATTTCAAGATGCAGCAGTATGACCAAGCAATCCTCCATTTTCAACGGGCGGTCGAGTTAAACCCCGCCTCGGCAATCGATTACGCCAATCTTGGTGTAAATTATAATAAAATCGGTAATAAAGAGTCGGCCATCGAGTTTCTTACCTTGGCCGTTACGCTTGACCCAGACCTTGATTTTGCCCGTGATCTCCTTGCTGCTCTGGTTAAAAAATAATGGCGGCAAAAGAACTGTATTTTTTGCGTCATGGTGATACCGGGCTGCAGGGTCGCTATATCGGCAGTACCGATGCACCCTTGTCGGACAAGGGCAGGGCACAGGTACGTCAAGCGGCTGGTCTGTTACAGGCAAAAGATATCACCAGGATAGTCTGCAGTCCCATGCTTCGCTGTCGGCAAACCCTCGAACAGCTCGATCTTCCGTGTTCCTTCCGGTTCGACGAGCTGTTAAGGGAGGTTGACTTCGGCCGATGGGAAGGCAAAAAATTTCGTGAAATTGTCCAACGTGACAAAGACCTGGTTGACTCCTGGGTGAGTGATCCATCTTCATTTGCCTTCCCTGATGGCGAGTCCCTGGCTGCATTCAATAAGAGAGTCGCTGCCTGCAGAATCCTGCTGGAAAAGATGGTGGAAGAGAAAATACTGATAATTACCCACGGCGGGATCATCAGACATCTGCTCTGCCTGCTGCTGGGACTCGATGTGGAAAAATACCTGCTCTTTGAGGTCAAACCCGGCCGCGTGAGCTCAGTACAGCTCTATGACGAGGGTGGGGTACTGACCGGTTTTAATATCACAGGCTAAACATATGGCAAAAATTATCCTCATTACCGGCGGCGCGCGAAGCGGCAAGAGCTCCTATGCCCTGGAACGCGCCGAATCCTTGTCAAGCAGACGGCTGTTTGTCGCTACCTGCCCAAAAATCGACGCGGAGATGTCGGAGAGGGTCAGACGACATCAGGAGGAGCGACGAGGCAGAGGGTGGGTTACCCTCGAAAAGGAGACAGAGCTGGCCGACGTCTTTTTACAACAGACCGAGGGGTTTGATGTGGTGCTCATTGACTGCATCACCTTATGGGTCAATAACATTCTGTTTACCGATGCAGGCCAGGAGCAGACAGTCGATGACCAGCGTATCGGCGCGCTGTGTCGCGAATGGCTTGATACCACCCGCCGTTTTGCCGGAACGGTAATCTGTGTGACCAACGAGGTCGGACTGGGCATCGTCCCGGACAACGCCTTGGCCCGCAGATACCGTGATCTGGTCGGGACATGCAACCAATTGCTAGGAAAAGAGGCCGATGAGGTTATTCTCGTCAGCTGCGGCATACCTCTCGTAATAAAATAACAACAAGACAATACACAACAAAAAGAGATATCATGAGCCTTTTAGAACGAACAATAGCAAAAATATATCCGCAGGATTCCGTCAGCAGAGATGCGGCAAAAGAGCGTCTTGACAACCTGGCCATTCCCCACTGGGCCCTAGGCGATCTCATGGACCTGGCCATTGATATTGCCGGCATGATGAAGACCACTCGTCCCGAAGTGCATCGAAAGGCTATTGTGACAATGGCCGGAGACCATGGCGTCGTTGCCGAAAACATCTCCAAGTATCCCAGTGAAGTGACAGCGCAGATGGTCTATAATTTTGTTGCGGGGGGAGCCGGCATAAACGCCTTGGCAAAACAGGCCGGCGCCGAGGTCTTCGTCGTCGATATGGGGGTGGCCGCCGATCTCAAAGATCTGGTTGAAAGTAAAAAAATTATCAACAAAAAAGTTGGTCTGGGAACAGACAATATTGGTGTTGGCCCGGCCATGAGTAAGGCGATGGCCAAAAGGGCTATTGAATCCGGTATTGATATCGCCAACGAACTGTCGTCTCGTTTTGACGTGTTTGGTACCGGTGATATGGGCATTGGCAACACAACGCCGTCAACCGCCATTGCCGCGGTCTGCACCGGTAAAACTGTTGCGGAATTGACCGGAAAGGGTACCGGGCTTGATAATGAACAGATCAAACACAAGGTGCAGGTAATTGCAAGGGCACTGGCGGTGAATAAACCGGAAAGCAAGGATGGCCTTGACATCCTCGCCAAGGTCGGCGGGTTTGAGATCGGCGGCATTGCCGGGCTGATCCTCGGCGCAGCGGCAAACAGCAAACCGGTGGTGATCGACGGCTTCATCTCCACGGCGGCAGCCCTCATCGCCTATAAAGTTGAGCCGTTTGTTAAGGATTACCTCATATTTTCACACAAATCCGTTGAACCCGGCCATAAAGCCATGCAGGAGGCCCTCGGCTGTAGAAAACCCTTACTCGATTTAAATTTCCGCCTCGGGGAAGGCACCGGAGCGGCGGTGGCCATGAACCTCGTCGAAGGAGCAGTGGCCATCTTGACGCAGGTGGCAACCTTTGCCGAGGCGTCCGTGGCCGAAGCGGACAAATAATCGACAGAGGTATTATGGCCACTATCGAAAAAAAATTATCCCTTCTGTTGGTACGATTTTGCGCGGCGATTCGGTTTCTCACCATTATTCCGCTCTCATGGCGGGCCGCAGACGATGTGCAGCAATTCAATACATGTCTGGTGTTCTTCCCTCTTGTCGGCGCGTTTATTGGTATTGTCGGCTCTGCCGCGGCGTATGTCCTGCTCCTTTTTTTTCCACCGCAGGTCGTTGCCGTCTTGGCCATTGTCTATCTTGCCTTTGTCTCGGGTTTCCTCCATCTTGACGGGCTCTCCGACAGCGCCGACGGTCTGTTTAGCTCCCGTCCCCGGGAAGATTGTCTGCGCATCATGAAAGACAGCAGAGCCGGAGCGATGGGCGTTGTCGTGGTCGTCTGTGTTATGCTGGCGAAATACAGCGCCTTGAGTTCAATGGACCGGCAGATGCTCTGCCTGGCGATTTTTTTCATGCCTCTTGCCGGCAGAAGTGCCATACTTCTGTCCATGGCCGTCCTGCCGTATGCCCGCCCTGAGGGTGGACTTGGCCGGCTTTTTTATTCCGATAGCAGCAAAACCGCGGCAGTGGCAGCGTTCTGTGCACTTTTTCTGGTCCTGGTCATTCTGGCACCCTCGCTGCTCGTTGTTACGCTCATTGCCATCGCCTGCGTTAATCTGCTCTTTGGCCGATGGTGCCGCCTGCGCTTGGGCGGGGCGACCGGGGATACCCTGGGGGCGTCCTGTGAACTCACCGAGGCAGTTACCGCGCTCGCCTTTACCGCCTCCTTTTCATTCTTTTGACAGAACAATCCGGAAAAGTTATGCATACATTCGAACACGGCGGCAATATCCACAAAATACTGCGGGATTCGGCGGCAGAAGACAGAGAAATCCTCGATTTCAGCGCCAATATAAACCCCCTTGGTCCCCCGGAGTGGTTTCGTCCCCTGATAAGCAGCCAGCTGGAGTATCTGCTGCATTATCCGGATCCGGACAACACCCGTTTTATCGAGGCCATCGCCGAACATACCGGAATAGCAAAGGAACATGTTGTCGTCGGCAATGGCACGACCGAGCTGCTCTACGCCTACATGCGCACAGTTCCGTGCACAAGGGCTGTTATACCGGTACCGTCGTATGTGGATTATGTCCGGGCCGCCGAAATCGCCGGATTGGCCGTTGTGCCCTGCACCCTGCTGGAAGAAGATGATTTTACTCTCGATCTGTTGCGACTTGCGGCGATTATTCAACCACATGATCTGGTGGTCATCGCCACGCCGAACAATCCAACCGGAAAAACAGTCGACAGAGTCGCGCTTCTCGCCTTGATAATGGATTTCCCGGAGAGTTATTTCCTGATCGATGAAGCCTTTCTTGATTTCATCGAAGGTGCAAAAACAGTTGGCGCCGAGGCCCCGAATGTTTTGACCCTCAACTCCATGACCAAGTTTTATGGGGTTCCCGGTCTTCGCATAGGTTATGGCCTGGTGTCACCTGCTCTTGCCCGGCAGGTAAAAGAAAATCTGCCGCCTTGGACGGTGAACAGCCTGGCCCAGGCGGTGGGAACCGCGGCTCTTCAGGATACGGTATATCAAAATACCACCAGACAGACCTGCAGGGAATTGCGTCTGGCGCTGGAGACGGAGCTGCGGAAAATTGACGACCTGAAAATTTACAGCTCGAAGGCAAATTATCTGTTTGTCAAAATTATCGGTAAGGGAGATGCTGCGGCCCTTGCCGACTATTGCCTGAAACAGGGCATAATGATCCGTCGGTGCGAAAATTATCAGGGACTGCCGTCGGCGCATTCTTTTTTCCGGATAGCCGTTCGCACCAGGCGGGAAAATCTTCACCTTGTTGAGGTGCTAGGCAGGTATTTTTCCAAGAGTAATGGCCGGAAGAAGGTCGAAAAAAAGGCGAGGTCCCTGATGTTTCAAGGGACATGTTCCGACGCCGGGAAATCAATTATCACCGCCGCCCTGTGCCGCATCTTGTATCAGGACGGCCTGCGTGTTGCCCCTTTCAAGGCGCAAAACATGTCCCTGAATTCTTTTGTCACCCTGCAGGGCGACGAGATGGGCAGGGCACAGGTGGTCCAGGCGCAGGCGGCACGGCTTGATCCGGATTGCCGGATGAACCCGATTCTGCTCAAACCAAACTCGGATACCGGCAGTCAGATCATTGTCTGCGGCCAACCGGTCGGCAATATGTCCGTCCTCGATTACAACAGCTACAAACCAAGGGTATGGCAATCGGTATGCGAAAGCTATGACAGCCTCGCCGCAGAATTTGATGTGGTTGTCCTGGAAGGCGCCGGGTCGCCGGGGGAAGTCAATTTAAAAGCCGATGACATCGTCAATATGCGTATGGCCCGATACGCCGAGTCACCGGTTATCCTTGTCGGCGATATTGACAGGGGCGGGGTGTATGCCTCGTTTGTCGGCATTATGGAGGTCTTGGCCGAGTGGGAACGGCAGCTTGTTGCCGGTTTTCTGGTCAATAAATTTCGGGGCCAGGCCTCCCTGCTTGAGTCGGCGCACCGGTATGTGAAAATGCATACCGGCCGAGATGTTGTCGGCGTGGTGCCGTATCTGAAAAACCTCGGTCTCCCCGAAGAAGATTCGGTCTCCTTTAAAAAAGGCAGTTTCAATAAAAAGCATTCCGGGGAAGGAATTGAAATCGTTGTCGTCAATCTGCCGCATATCTCCAACTTCACCGATATTGAACCATTTCTCGAAGAACCTGATGTAACTCTTCGAATTGTCGATAAAGTATCGGATTTTGGTTCGCCCCAGGCGATCATCCTGCCCGGTTCAAAAAATGTCATCCACGATCTTCGTTTCTTACAAGAAAGCGGCTTTGCCGAAAAAATTGATCGATGCCTCGCCGACGACTGTGAACTTGTCGGCATTTGCGGTGGCTATCAGATGCTCGGCAAGGTCATTCATGACCCTTATGAGATAGAGTCCATCGACGGGCGGTTGTCCGGTCTTAGCTACCTTGATATGGAGACGGTGATCGAGCGCGACAAAAACCTCACCCGAAAAGCGGGTGTCCATCAGCTTTCCGGGAAAAAGATCTTCGGGTATGAAATCCACCATGGCGTTTCTTCTACGACCCAGGTCCCCGTACTGCACTTTGATGACGGGACAAGCTGCGGTCAGATGCAGCAGTCGGAAAAGATCTGGGGCTGCTATCTGCACGGCATCTTTGACAGTGACGAGTTCAGGAGATGGTTTATCGATCGCTTACGCCAAAGGATCGGCTTGACGCCGATTGGTGCGATACTGGCGCCCTACAATTTGGAGATCGCCTTTGATAGACTGGCAGCATGCGTGCGGGACAATGTCGATATGGACGCACTCTATCGTCTTATGAAAATATGATCGCCACCTCCTCAACCCCAAAGCGAACATGATCTTTTATCTGCAGCTTGTCGCCTCAATTCTCCTCGACGCCCTCTTCGGCGATCCACGCTGGTACCCGCATCCGGTGCGGGGGATAGGCCGGTTGTGTTCCTGGAGTGAAACCGTCACTCGGTCAATGTTCAGCAATCTCTACGTGGCCGGCTTGTTCACCGTTGCGATCGTCATCGCCCTCACCGGGGCCATCGTCGCCGGCATCCTTTTTACCGCGGCAGCATTTTCTCCGACCATTGAAGGCATTGTCGGCGTGATCCTCCTGTACACGACCATTGCCGCCAGAGATCTTCTGCGCCACAGTACCGAGGTATTTGTGCTGCTGCGAGACAAAAAGCCGCTGGAAGATGCCCGTATGGCGGTGGGCAAGATAGTCGGCCGGGATACTGCAACGCTGGATGAGGACGGCATCTGCCGGGCGACTATCGAAACGGTCGCCGAGAACATGGTCGACGGCATTACCGCACCTCTTTTTTTTGCTTTTCTGGCAAGCAGCTGTGCGCCGCTTGGCACTCTTTCACCGATCGGCTGGGCGGTTGTCGGTGCGTTTTTGTATAAGGCGGTAAATACCATGGATTCGATGATCGCCTACAAAAATGAGCGATATATCAAATTCGGCAGGACTGCGGCAAAGCTTGACGACGCGGTGAATTTCATACCGGCAAGGCTCAGCGGGGTCTGTCTGATTATGGCTGCATTTTTTTTAAAACTGGATTACAGAAAGGCGGCAAAAGTTTTCCGGCGAGACAGATTGAGACACTCAAGCCCCAACGCCGGGCATACCGAGGCCGCGGCGGCTGGGGCACTCGGGGTGCAACTTGGCGGACCTTCGTTCTATTTTAATAAAATTGTCGATAAACCTTATATTGGTGATGCGGATGTGCCCCCTGTCCCAAGCGATATTCAGAGGACCAACCGCCTGGTAATCGTCGGCTCGCTGATATTTTTCGCCTTTCTTGTCGGATTACGTATGTTGCTTATGTAATAGTATATTTTATTTAATTGAACTCGGACACCGTAACAGTGAGAGGGTTGTCACGCCTCGACGGCTTCAATCCGCTTAATTCTCAATCAGCTTAATTGGTAAGACACTACAACATTTTTCAGGAGAACAGGAATATGGAAAGAACGTTTGCTATTATCAAACCCAATGCCTTTGCCGATGGCAACAGCGGTAAAATCATCAGCCGTATCTATGAGGAAGGATTCAAGATAATCGGCATCAAAAAGCTCTATTTGAGTAAAGTGGAAGCAGAAGGTTTTTACTACGTCCATAAAGCACGACCTTTCTTTGGTGAACTGACTGATTTTATGTCAAGCGGGCCCTGCATCGTCATGGTTCTGGAGGCGGATAACGCTATTTTGAAATGGCGAAATCTCATGGGCGCAACGAATCCGGCTGATGCGGCCGAAGGAACACTGAGACGTCTGTTCGGCGCTTCTCTTGGGGAAAATGCCACCCATGGTTCCGATGCTCCGGAAACTGCAGCATTTGAGATAGGGTATTTTTTCTCAGGCCTCGAGCTTCTCTAAGAAGTGTGTCTCCCTTTCGGGCTGCCGGTGCAGGAGCGGCTCGAAAGGGATGCTGAGGTGTACTGTGCCGATATATCCCCGCAGGCTATCTCCTTTGTTTGACTATACAATCGACTTGCCCCTGATGGAGGAGAATGTTGAGCGCATCTCCGACATTTGTGTCGGTCGATCTGGTGATCACCTGGTATGACTGGTCCTTTTCATTGAATTTCCTGACAATTGAATATCCTCTGCCGAGGGTGGCGAGGGGACTGACGCTGTGTAAAAGGGTCGCCTGCTCGGCAAGAGCCATCTGTTTTCGTTCAAGTATGCGCTCTATATGATTTCTCAACTGCGTGATGAGAAAATGCAGGTGCCTTTCCTGCAGGGCAATACGGCTGGACGGGGCCTGGGCCTGCAGCCTGCGCAGCCAGGCATCCAGTTTTTTCTCTCTTGAGACAAGATTCTTCTCGATGGCCTGAAGCAGATACGACCGGCTTAACTGCAGTCGTAATGCCGAATCCCGAAAGAGATTGCTCATGTTTCCCAGCATCCGGATACTGTGTCGCAGGCGCTGGTCGAGAAATGACATTTTTCGCTGCATCCTGGTCAACAGGCCCGTCTGCAGAGTCATCAGGTGCCGGCGCAGGGTACCGGCATCGGGGACCAGTTTTTCCGCAGCACCGGTCGGGGTAGGGCAGCGAAAGTCGGCGCAGAAATCGGCAATGGTGAAATCCACCTCATGGCCGATTCCGGTGATGACCGGGATAGCCGATCGATGGATAGCCTCGGCCACCACCTCCTCATTGAAGGCCCAGAGATCCTCGAGAGACCCGCCCCCCCGGCACAAAACAATACCGTCAACGTGTTCAAGACTATTCGCCGTCTGGAGCGCCTTGGCTATTTCCCCGGCGGCATCTTTGCCCTGGACCCTGACTGGCAGAATCTGGATGTGAACCGGTGACTGGCGGATTCTGACGATTTTTAAAAAATCCTGCAGTGCGGCACCGGTTGGTGAAGAAATGATCACTATTTTAGCAGGATAAGACGGCAGGCTTTTTTTGATTTCTTCCGAAAAATAGCCTTTTTCAAACAATTTCATTTTTAATTGTTCAAAGGCCTTCTGCAGCATCCCCGTACCAAAAAGTTCCACCGAATCGACGATGAGCTGGTATTCACCACGCGGTTCATAGACCGAGATTCTGCCAAAACAGACAACATTCTGACCGTCCTGCAGGGTCAGATCGACGAAGCGTTTCTGCTGCTTGAAAAGCACCGCGCGTATCTGGGCGGAAGGATCTTTCAGGGTAAAATAGGAGTGTCCGGAATAGGGCATTTTAAAATTAGAAATTTCGCCGCTTATCCTGACGAAACGATATTGAGATTCAAGAATATTTTTAATGGAACGGGTCAATTGACTGACGGTGAGGATAGGCTCTGTTTCTACTGTGTTCATGGTCATTTTTAATTCGACAAGTGGAGGTAAAGGGGCCTTTACGCATGGACAGACATACAGCTATATATTATATTGTCCGGTTTATTACTGTACATGAATTGGCACCTTAACATAAAAATTACCTGGAGGTAAACCGCATGGCTGGTGAGAGTGCGTTTGATAAAAAACTGTCTGCCGAAACACATATGGACAAGGTTGAAGGGCTTTTGGAACATTTCAATCTTCCCCCTAAAGTTATCGACTTTATCCGAATCAATCAACGACTCATTCAGCTTGGCATAGCCGTCGTCGTTATTGCCGTGGTTTTCTGGTCGCTGTATGGCTCCTACCGTGAACGAATAAGAGAAGAGGCCTCTTCATCCCTCTCCCTCGCTCTACAAAGCGAAGAAGCTACACGGGCCGAGGCGCTCCGCGCTGTTGCCGATCAATACGCCAGCACTTCTTCGGCCCTCTGGGCCCGGGTCGAACTTGCTCATCTTGATATGCAAAAAGGGTTGTTCGATGAGGCATCAACACAATATCAAGCTATCCTGCCTGACGTAAAAAGTTCCTCTCCTCTCTACCCGTTGATCATTTTTAGTCTGGCACAGTCGCTGGAAGGAGCAAAGCGTTACCAGGAGTCCTTCAATCAGTACGATCTGTTAAAAGACATCAAGGGGTTTGAACAGGTGGCCTATACGGGGATGGGAAGAATCGAGGAAGCACAAGGCAATGGTGAAAAGGCTATCGCCATCTACAATAACTTTCTTCTCTCGCTGGGTGACGACCCTGCTTTTTCCCAGGCTCAGGCGGAGATTAATGCGAAAATTGCACGCCTAAAGGCGCAGCTGTAATCTCAAGGTATAAACATACTGTTTAAAATGAAAATAATGCATGCAAGGAGTGACTGATGCCGGGATTTGAAATATTCGGGGAAGAGGAAAAGAAAGAGATTATGGATGTTCTCGACACGGGGGTTCTCTTTCGTTATGAATTCAATGAACAGCGCAGGGGCGTTTTCAAGGTGAGGGAATTTGAGGAAAAATTCGCCAGATACTGCGGGGCAAACCAGGCGCAGGCGGTAACATCCGGCACCGCCGCGCTGAAAGTTGCCCTGATGGCCTTAGGAGTTGGTCCCGGGGATGAGGTGATTACCCAGGGGTTTACCTTTGTCGCTACCTGGGAGGCAATTCTTGAGGTCGGCGCCCTGCCGGTCTTTACTGAGGTTGACGCAACCTTAAATATGGATCCGGAGGACTTGAAAAAGAAAATCACCACCAAGACAAAATGCATCATTCCAGTCCATATGCTGGGAGCCCAGGCAAGGATCGAAGAAATAACCGCCATCGCAAAACTACACGACCTCGCGGTAATTGAAGACACGGCCCAGGCGGCAGGTGGACGAATAAAAGGCAAACACCTTGGGACTTTTGGTACCTGCGGGACCTTCTCTTTTGACGCCGTCAAGACCATTACCACCGGTGAAGGGGGAATGATTGTAACCGATGATGTCGAGCTCTGGCGGGCCATGTCGGAATATCATGACCATGGACACGATCACAAAGTTAATCCCGGGGCTCGAGGAGGGGAGGGGAGACGATTTGTCGGCTCCAACTATCGCATGATGGAACTTCAGGGAGCAATAGGCTTGGCGCAGCTGGCAAAACTCGACGGCATCGTTGCCGCACAGCAAAAGAACAAAGCGGCTCTCATGCACGCAGCAGCTGGAATCCCCGGGGTTGTCTTTCGAGAACTTGTCGATGCAGACGGCGATTCAGCGACTTTCTTAAGCTTCACCCTGCAGGATCGTGAACATTGTCAACGAGTGAATGAATCGCTCAGAAAAAGTGGCCATGGAGCGATCAATTTTGCCGAAAATACCTGGCATTTTTATCCAAAATGGGAACATTTGCTTGGCGGGAAGACGTTGACAAAATCCGGTTACCCCTTCTCTGAGCCGTACGGTAAAAAAAGAATAGTCTATGACCCTCAATTCTTGCCGCAATCGGCGGCTCTTCTGGAGAGGACACTTGTCTATCCTGTCTCAATAAAAATGTCCGATGAAAAGCTTTCAGCTATGTGTGGTGCCCTGCAGGATGCTCAAAAGGTATAGATAGAGGTACAATAAACCACTGAACTACTGAACACGGGACGGGGAAATTACTGCTCAACAGGCTCTTGCTGCTTGAGTTATTTATAGAATTTATGTGATCCGTATTGTTCAAGGTAGGTATATTCACTCGACCAGTAAGGAGTAATGCTGTCCAGATGGTAATGCGTTGCTCCCTGGGTGAAATCCTGGGTCTGCAGGGCTATATATACTGATTTCATGCATTCCAGAAATGCCTTCGGGTCATCCGGAAGGTACGATTCTTTCTGAAAGGTCCAGCTGAATTGGTACGGTTCCTGTACTATTTCCTTAATTGGCCGGTGTTTTTCATTGGCTCGATTTAAAGTGACAAAGGCCACCGCCACCTGGCCGATTTCCGGTTCCGACCGTGCTTCATGATAGACATTGAGGGTGAGCCATAAAAGGCCTTCAAGTAATGTCATAGTTTTTTCTCCTGTATTTTTCGGTATGCACTCTAACCTCAGCAGCCTGCAGCCGGTACTCTCCGATCCTCGACAAGTACAAAGAAAAAACAACAATGTTCTTTGCAGTCCTGATCATTCACTTGAAAATCCTAACCACATCCACGGTAAATAAATATTATCTAGTTCATTAATATACAGCATTTCCATGAGTCGTCAACTCTTACACGCCAACTGATAGGAATGTTTATCAACCTGACAGGTCAACGATTATAACGTTAAGTATCAATTGCTTAAGTGAAACACACGAACCTGAGGCAAGCGTATGTAAGCATGTGGAAAAGAGAGCAGAATTGATTCGCTCACCTCGTTTTGTCAATATTAACCGAGAGGTAGTTGTATGAAAGTATATGCCAAAGAGCTCCATTTTGAAGTTCCCACCAGAAGAGCATTTCTCAATATCACCGCAGATGTTGAAAGGTGTCTGGCTGAAAGTGGGATAGAGGAAGGTTTATTGCTTTGTAATGCAATGCATATAACCGCTTCGGTCTTTATTAATGATGACGAAACAGGTCTTCATCAGGACTACGAAATATGGCTTGAAAAACTAGCACCCCACGAACCGATACAGCAGTATGCCCACAACGGCTATGAAGATAATGCCGACGCCCATCTCAAAAGGCAGCTCATGGGCCGGGAAGTTGTCGTCGCCGTCACCAAAGGGAAACTCCATTTTGGTACCTGGGAACAGATTTTCTATGGTGAATTCGATGGAAAACGAAAAAAGAGAGTTCTGGTAAAAATTATCGGCGAATAGTCGTTCTGTTCTCTCTCTTCTTGTCAACCGGTGCCGGCAACAAGAGGAGAGAGAAGCAGGTAAATTACCACATCTAGGCTATCGTGGCTGAATGCATAGGCTTGCAATTGAAAAGCGGCATCAGGGCATCGCTGGCAGCCTTTGATCTCGAGGCCACATGCTGCAGGACCGCGTCGGCACCATGCTTCTTCATTTCAACAATTTCCCAGCATTCCGGAGAGGCCGCAATAACCTGCATCAGTCCTAGATGTTGGGCATGCCCGGCTTTGTATGCTTCCACATGGCCCAGAATCGGGTACCCTAAAAGGGCCAGGTCACCGACCAGGTCGAGCACCTTATGCCTGATAAACTCATCATGATATCGTAAGCCGTCTTCATTCAGGACTGATTTGCGATTCCAGTGGATAGCTATGACATTTGCGAGTGAACTGCCAAGTGCCAGGCCGTTAGCCCACAGTTCTTCGACTTGTTCTACGTACCCGAATGTTCTCGCTCGGGCTATTTCATCACCAAATCGATCGGCGATCAGATTAAAGGTATATTTTTGCTTTTTGATCAAGGTGTCATCAAAACATATTTCTCCGGTAACCTTAAAGCCATTGTATGGAGAAATAGTCAGGCGCTTGTCACCTTCGACATAGGTTACAGGTTTTGTGATACGAAGTATTTTTCTCAGCCCTTTTTGTTTTTTCTTGCCGGTTGCTTTCAGCAAATTGAAAAACGGCTCGGCACTGCCATCCATGATCGGTATTTCTGCTGAATCCAACTCAATATCAGCATTATCAATACCAAATCCATGGAGAGCGGCCAGGAGATGTTCCGTGGTAGAGACCCTGAAATGCTCATTGCCGAGGGTCGTTGCCAGTTGCGTATCAACGACTTTGTCCATATAGGCCTGAATATGGCAACTGCCGGCCATGTCGGCACGGAAAAAACGAATACCGTTATTAACCGGCGCCGGTTTGATCGACAGGTTGACGGTTCGGCCCGAGTGTAAGCCCACGCCACAACAACTCACCGATTTTTTTAAAGTATATTGGTATGGATCAATAGGTAAAGACATCGTGATTCCTCATGGAAGAAGGTTTTATACCTATTGTTGCAATTTTTGTACCGTGAGTCAAGCTGATAAAAATAAGCCAAAAAAGTAATGATATAAAATGATTAGAAAATTAGATGCACTAGTATATGCCGTCTCTTGCTGTGTTAAAATAAACACAATCCACACAAAAGTACAGTTTTTTTAACACACGTCCCGGGCGGCCGCACGTCTTGCGTCGGCAGATGCTTTTACACTCTTTTTTAATGAATCAAGAATAAAGCGGTCAAAGAATTCATCCACCTTATGTTCAATATGCAGGACATAGAGAGGTAGCTGTAGAGAAAGACTGCGGAGTTTTACAAAATCCTTTTCTGTCGTCACCAGGCTTGTTGCACCGGCCTCGACGGCTTTTTGACAAATATTTGCGACCATGGTCTGACTGTATTGAACATGATCTTTGAATGTTTGAAAACCCCTCAGCTGTATACCCAGGTCAGTAAGCGATTTTTCGAACCTGGAGGGGTTGGCAATGCCGCAAAATCCAAAATATTTATGTGTGCCATGTTTTGTTACGACGCTACCGTCCGATCCCTGAAGTCGAGAAGTGTTTGCATTTGATATGAACACCGGTCTGTCCGGAAATTTTTGCTGCAAAAGTTCGGAAAATTTTTTCGTTCTCTCATGATTGGTTTTTGTTTGTCCAGTCAAGAGAAAAGCATGACAACGATGCAGCGCCGAAATTGGTTCTCGCAAGGGTCCTCCAGGGAAGACACGACTGTTTCCCGCAAGGGCAGTGCCATCAAAAAGTACAATATCAATGTCTCTTTTTACGCCGAGATGCTGGAAGCCATCGTCAAGAATTATCACGTTACTGGAAAATTGCTCAACTGCCTGGCGACAGGGGAGAATACGACGGGTTCCGGTCAATACAGGGACCCCGGGTAAAGATTCTGCCAGCATATACGGTTCATCACCGGCGAGAAGTGCGGTAAGAAATATATTTTCACCGTCGGAAACAATATTGACCACCTCCCCGGCCTTTCCTCCATGTCCTCTGCTGACAATAGCGGGATGATAGCCATTTGCAGACAACAGTCTGGCGAGATGTTGCACAGTGGGGGTTTTGCCGCTGCCGCCGAGAACGAGATTGCCGATGGAAATAACCGGGATCGATAGTTCATGCCGACGAAATACCCCTGATATGTATAGTTTTTCCCGTGCTTTCATCACGGCACTGTAGAGAGGCGCGAAAGGACGGCCAAGGGGAAAAAAAAGCTCCAAACCTTTTGACATGGCTTTTTGTAATGAAATTGATTACTGAAGAGGATGTATCCAACTTGAGATTATGCAAAATGTACAGTAAAAGACTAATATCATGACTTCGTGGCATATGCTCGCTCTTTTCTTAGGGATTTTTGAGAAAATCACCAAAGAAAGGAATAATTTAATCAATAACTTTGAGGGAGGAAGAGATGAAGTATACTCTAAGTGGTAAATTGCTTTCAACTGCAGCTTGTGTTTTGTTAGCTCTATCGGCACCGGCACTTGGTGTAGCCGGGGATACAATTAAGTTTGGTGTGGCAGGTCCCCACAGTGGCGACCTTGCGTCCTACGGACTCCCTTCAGTCAATGCCGCTAAACTCGTTATTGATAAAGTGAATGCCAACGGCGGAATCAACGGCAAAATGGTAGAAATGCTCGTTGAAGATGATGTCTGCAAACCCGAAATTTCAACCAATACGGCAACCAAGCTTGTCTCGGACGGGGTTGAGGTTGTCCTTGGACATATCTGCTCCGGAGCAACAATTGCGGCGATGCCGATCTACAAGGAGTCCGGGATACTGGTCATGTCCCCATCCGCGACCAGTGATGAGTTGACCCTAAGTGGTGACTATCCGAACTTTTTCAGGACAATCGCTCCTAATGCCGCCCAATCCCCGGCTATGATCGATTTTGCCACCAATAAACTCGGTCTTACAAAAATCGCCATTATCCATGATAAAGGGGATTATGGTAAACCGCTTGCCGAAGGTGCTAAAAAACATGTCGAACAAACCGGAAAAGGTGAGGTCGTTCTTTTTGAGGGCATTACCCCCGGTGCCATGGATTATTCCGCCATTGTCCAGAAAATCAAACAATCCGGTGCGGAAGTCGTTGTCTTCGGTGGCTACCATCCAGAGGCCTCAAAAATCGTTACCATTATGAAGAAAAAACGTCTGAAGACAAAATTTGTTTCAGATGACGGTGTAAAAGACGATACCTTTATTAAGGTTGCCGGAGACGCAGCGGAAGGAGTCTATGCCACAGGTCCTCAGGATAACTCCACCAATCCCATGGCTGCTGAAGCAAAAGAAGCACATAAAGCAGCTTTCGGCAGCGATCCCGGCGCATTCTTTGAAGGTGCCTATGCCGCGACGGTGGCTATACTGAATGCAATCGAAAAAGCCGATTCAACCAAACTCGAAGACCTGAAAAAAGTTCTTCAGACGGAAAAAGTTGCGACACCGGTTGGAGACATCAACTTTGATAAAAATGGTGACGCAATCGGGGTGGGATTCTCAATGTATGTTGTAGAAAACGGCAACTATGTTGTAGTCAAATAACACCATTCTCTTAACCTCTTAATATCTGAAGTGAACATTGGGTGTCTGTTTGCTTCAGATATTTTTTTATGCCGGTATGGACTATTTCATTGAACTCTTTTTTAGCGGCTTGACCAGAGGTTCCATTTATGCGCTCATTGCTCTGGGCTATACAATGGTCTACGGTATCATCGGCCTGATTAACTTCGCCCACGGTGAAATCTATATGATAGGAGCATTCACTGCTTTTATTGTCGCCACGGTGCTGTCAATTTATGGTTTTCCCCTTTTTTCCATCGTTATCATAGCCGGGCTGGCTGCGGTGGTATGGTCAAGCTCCTATGGCTATACTATTGAGAAGATCGCCTACAAACCACTGCGGCATGCTCCCAGGTTGTCCCCGCTTATCAGTGCGATCGGCATGTCGATTTTTCTGCAAAATTACGTTTTGCTTGCCCAGACCTCCGATTTTCTTCCCTTTCCCACACTCATTCCGGATTGGGAATTTATGGAACCAATCGCCCATATCGTCGGGACCACCGATCTGGCTATCCTCGTCACCACGGTTGTGGTCATGGTGCTGCTTACCGTTGTAATCAAATTCACAAAGATCGGGAAAGCAATGCGGGCAACAGCCCAGGACAGGATGATGGCGACTTTAGTCGGCATCAATGTCAATAACGTTATTTCCGCCACTTTTATTGTCGGTTCAGCCCTTGCAGCTATCGGTGGACTCCTTATTGCTTCGCACATTGGTCAGATAAATTTTTATATTGGATTTATTGCCGGCATCAAGGCATTTACCGCAGCGGTACTCGGTGGGATCGGTTCGATTCCCGGTGCTGTCCTCGGCAGCTTTGTGCTTGGACTTACAGAAAGCTTCGCTACCGGATATGTCTCAAGTGATTATGAAGATGTCTTTGCCTTTTCCCTGCTTGTATTGATCCTCATATTCAAACCATCAGGCCTTCTTGGCAAAGCAACCAACCAGAAAGTATAAATTTGTCAGCTATGGTTTCATTAAAAGAACTGAAAAAAGGTCTTCTCACTTCACTCTGGTTCGTTTTTTTAACGTTTCCGATTATCGTTATTAAAGTAGACCCCATACAACGAACAGTCATATGGCGCTGGCACAATGCGCTCTATATGGCACTAGGGACTTTTGCTATATATTTGCTTGTCAAATACTATCAACATAGAAAAGAAAATCAGCCAAGTCGGCAGAAAAATACAGAACAGACCGAATCATTCATTCACAGCATTCTGCAAAAACCTCTGCAGCGCAAAATCCTTATTGGGTCAGTGGCAACAATTGCCGTACTTTTCCCGCATTTTTTTTCCACGTATCAGACCAATGTCATGACTACTGCCTTAATGTATGTTGTCCTGGGACTTGGTTTGAATATCGTCGTTGGCCTGGCCGGCTTGCTTGACCTTGGCTTTGTTGCTTTTTATGCCGTGGGGGCCTATTCCTACGCACTTTTAAATCTTCATTTCGGTCTCGGATTCTGGACGGTTCTGCCCATAGGGGGCTTGATAGCCGCCATGTTCGGTATTCTTCTTGGCTTTCCGGTGCTGCGGCTGCGTGGTGACTATCTGGCAATTGTCACCCTGGGCTTTGGCGAGATCATTCGTCTCATCTTAGAAAATTGGGGACAGTTTTCCAAAGGACCAAGCGGGATTTCCAATATTTCCCGTCCAGGTTTTTTAGGAATGGAGTTCAGCCTTGAGCAATCCATTCTGTATACTTATTACCTGATGATCCTGTTTGTCATTATAACAATTTTCGTCGTCAACCGACTCCAGGATTCCCGCCTCGGCCGGGCCTGGATCGCCCTGCGGGAAGATGAAATTGCCTGTCAGGCTATGGGCATCGACAAGCGCAAGACAAAACTCGTCGCCTTCTCACTCGGCGCTTTCTGGGCAGGCATTGTCGGCGTCATGTTTGCCGCCAAAACCACCTTCATCAATCCGGCAAGTTTTACCTTTCTCGAATCGGCCATCATTCTTTCCATAGTCGTGCTCGGCGGCATGGGATCAATCATTGGCGTAGTGTTCGGGGCACTGATCCTTATCCTTATGCCGGAATATTTACGGGCACTGTCGGAATACCGCATGCTTGCTTTCGGTGGAATTCTCGTATGTATGATGATTTTCAGACCTCAGGGGCTGATTTCAAATATTCGCCGTACATATAGATTTGAAAAAAAACCCAGTGATCTCAAACGTACATGATAAAACAATCGATTCTTCAGGTAACTGGTCTGACCATGGATTTCGGAGGAATTCGCGCTTTGAATTCCCTTGATCTCGATGTAAGGAGTGGCGAAATTGTCGCCCTCATTGGACCAAATGGTGCCGGCAAAACGACATTTTTTAACTGCATCACTGGAATATACACCCCCACCGCCGGGGATATTTTTCTTACCCCGCCAGACAGTTCCAAAAAAATATCTCTAAAAGGTCTCAAGCCCAATCAGGTAACCGAAAAAGGGCTGGCACGAACGTTTCAGAACATTCGGCTCTTTCCCAAAATGACGGTGCTTGAAAATGTGATGATTGGTCGGCACTGCAGGACGAAGGCATTTATTTTTGGTGCTATTTTCCGTACCGCCGCCACCCGGAAGGAGGAAAAAAGCATTATCGAGACGAGTTACTCTATTTTGGAAAAATTGGCTCTGGCTGAATTTGCCAACGAGTTCGCCGATAATCTGCCCTACGGTGCCCAGAGGCGCCTGGAGATCGCCCGCGCCCTGGCCACCGAACCCTTGATTCTCCTGCTCGATGAACCGGCGGCAGGCATGAACCCGCAGGAAACCATCGCACTGGATAAACTGATTAAAAAAATTTCACTTGACGGGCAGGCAATACTCTTGATCGAACATGACATGCAGCTGGTCATGAGCTTGTCCGATCGTATTTTTGTCATGGATTACGGCAAAAAGATAGCCCAGGGAACCCCCGCCGAAATTCGTCAAAATCCCGCGGTCATCAAGGCGTACCTGGGGGAGGAAGTCGATGCTTAAATTAGAAAACGTCCAGTCCGGATATGGCAATAAACTGGCTATAAAAGAAGTTTCTCTGGAAATTAAGGAAGGGGAGATAATCACCCTTATCGGCGCCAATGGGGCTGGGAAAAGCACCACCCTTATGACCATCTGCGGTGTTGTCGCCTGTCGCGCAGGGTCGGTAAAGTTTCAGGGAAGAGAAATCCACAAGATGGCCCCCGATGAAATCGTCAAGCTGGGCATTTGCCAGGTGCCTGAAGGACGGCATATCTTCCCGCAATTAACCGTGAAAGAAAACCTCGATATGGGCGCTTTTCTAAGAAATGATACGGAAGAGATAAAAAGAGACCGGGACTATGTGTACTCTCTTTTTCCTATTCTGGCAGAAAGGAGACATCAGGATGGCGGCAATCTTAGTGGTGGAGAACAGCAGATGCTGGCCATGTCACGAGCTCTCATGGCCAGGCCGAAGCTCCTGTTGCTCGACGAACCATCGATGGGGCTCGCTCCCCTGGTCATCAAACAGATTTTTGAAATCATCAAGCAGATAAACAAAGAAAGCAATACAACCATTTTTCTGGTTGAACAGAATGCCAATCAGGCGCTCCATATTGCCGACCGGGGCTATGTCATGGAAACCGGCAAGATCACCCTGTCCGGCCCGGCGCAGGAATTGCTCGCCAATACGGATATCCGGAAGGCCTATCTCGGCATTTAAATACTATCGTCGCTGTGCTCCCGTAGTGACCGCAGCGATAAGACTTTACAGAAAAATTCTAAAAAAATGAAAAATATAAAAGTTGGTGTTATTGGGGTGGGCTATCTCGGCCGTTTTCATGCACAGAAATACGCTTCTCTGGAAGGTGTCAGCCTGGTTGGCGTAGCCGATACCAGCGTCCAGCAGGCCGAGCGAGTGGCCGGGGAGTGCTCTTGTGCCGGTTTTAGTGATTACAGAAAATTGCTCCCCGCTGTTGATGCGGTGTCTATTGCCGTTCCAACGCCGTATCATCACCAGGTCGCCGGGGAGTGTCTTGATGCGGGCATCGATGTTCTGCTGGAAAAACCGATGACCGTTACCCTGGAGGAAGCGGATGATTTAATCGCCAGGGCTGAAGACAAACAACTCATTTTACAAATTGGTCATCTCGAACGCTTTAACCCGGCGATCCAGGCGATGGAACCATTCCTGACGACGCCTGTTTTTATCGAGAGCAGTAGAATAGCCACCTTTAAAAGCAGAGGTGCAGATGTCGATGTTGTCCTTGATTTGATGATCCATGATATCGATATTATACTCAATATTATTCACTCCCCGATCAAGACAATTCATACCGTGGGGGCCCCAGTCGCCACCGCGACAACCGACATCGCCAATGCCCGGTTGATTTTTGAAAACGGCGCGACAGCCAATGTCACCGTCAGCAGGATTTCCAGAACCAACGTACGGAAAATGCGCATCTTCCAGCCCGGTTCCTATATTAATGTTGATTTTGGCAATAAAAAGGTCATGACCATACAGCTCTCCGAGGAGCTTCTCGACAGTGGTATGCCGAAGCAGCTGGTCGAACTGCGCACCTTTGCCGACAGTGATGCCCTGCGCAGTGAAATTACCTCCTTTGTACAGCATGTCCGGGAGAGAACGAAACCGGCGGTATCTGGCGTCGAGGGACGACGGGCCCTGGCTGTCGCCCTCCAGGTTATGAAGCAGATTAAGGAACACCAGCAGCTCGACCTCTTTAAAAATTTTCTTTCCCCTAGGGCATGAGCGGCAAAATTATGATTGTCACCGGAGAGGCTTCCGGTGATCTTCATGGCGCAAATCTCGTCAAGGCATTACGCTCGAAAAATCCTCGCCTGCAGTTTTATGGCATGGGAGGAACGGAACTGGCTGCTGTTGGCGTCGAGATACTCTATGATGCAGCAAAGGTCTCGGTCGTCGGGGTATTTGAGGTTTTTTCCCACCTGAAAGATATCTGGCTGGCGCAACGGGTTTTGCGACGAAGATTAATCGACGATGCCCCGGATCTGCTCATCCTGATCGATCTGCCGGATTTTAATCTGCTCCTGGCCAAAAAAGCCAAAAAACTGGGCATCCCGGTGTTCTATTATATCAGCCCCCAGCTATGGGCCTGGCGTTCCGGCCGCATCAAAACGATTAAAGCCAGAGTGGATAGGCTCGGCGTTATTCTTCCCTTTGAGGAGGAGTTTTATAAAAAACAAGGCGTTGAAGCGCAATACGTCGGCCATCCCCTCTTGGATACGGTCAGGACCAGTGTAACGAGAGAAGAGTTTTGCCGGCTGCACGGCATCGCCCCCGGCAGCCAATGTATTGGTCTTTTTCCCGGCAGCAGAAAACGTGAAGTGTCCTCCTTGCTGCCGATCTTTTTCCGTGCTGCGAAAATTCTGCAGCACAAGTCCCAGGAAAAGATTGTTTTTTTTATTCCCCGGGCCTCAACAATAACAAAAGAGGAGATTTCAGCAGCTGGACTGCACAGCCATGAACAACAGCTCGATATCCGCATAATCGACGAAGATCGATACAACATGATGGCGGCATGCGATGCGGTGGTGACCGCTTCGGGAACTGTCACCCTGGAACTGGCCATCCTCGGAGTACCGATGATCGTCGTCTACAAGCTGGCACCGCTTACCTACCAGTTGGGAAAACTCCTTGTTAAAATAGATTTTTTCTCGCTGGTGAATCTGATAGCCGGGTATAAAGCCGTCCCGGAACTGCTGCAGCACGCAGTGACAGCCGAAAAAATCAGCGCCGAATTAACGGCGATACTGACGCTGCCCGCCCGAAAACAACAAATACAGCACGCACTCAAAGAGGTAAGAAACAAACTTGGCGGGACCGGCGCCTCGGACAAGGCGGCAACAGCCGTCTTGCAACTTATGGGAGAGCGGAGCCATGACTGACGATTATTTTAATGATATCGACCCTGTTATTGTAGAAATAGATGGCACACTTGATCTGCACCACTTTGCCCCAAAAGATCTGAAAACACTTATCCCTGATTATCTGGCCGAGTGTCAGGACAAAGGCATAATGGAGATAAAGCTTATCCACGGCAAGGGGATAGGCAATCTACGACGATCCGTGCATGCGCTGCTGCAGCGAAATCCCCTTGTCGCCGGCTACCGCCAGGCCGAACTGCACTCCGGGAGCTGGGGTGCAACCATAGTAACCTTAAAACCAAAAAAGTCGTAAGTTTCTTTGATAAGGATTATTTTCCGAAATTACAGATCGGATACCGGCAGACCTTGCAGTTTCTGCACAGCCCGCCATGACCCATCTCGGCAAATTCGTGTCGGCCTATTTTCTGACCGGTCAATATTCTCGGCAGGACCAAGTCAAAGACGGTGATCTTATGGTACATGCCACAGGCGGGGAGACCAAGAACGGGAACCTTGCCGATCATGCCGCTGAGAAACATCGCTCCCGGTAAAACCGGTGTCCCGTAAGCCACATCAATCGCTCCGGCTGCCAGTATTCCCTCGCGGGTGACATCGTCCGGGTCGACTGACATGCCGCCGCTGGTGACAATAAGTTCGGCACCATGGGCAATGCACTGACCGATCTCGTGGGCGATGACATTCTTATCGTCCGGGGCACGCCGGACCAGCGAAATCTCCGAACCCAGGGCTTTGGCCTTGGCCCGCAGTACCTCTTCAAAGCGATCTTCAATACGACCATAAAAGACTTCATTACCGGTTATCACCAGTCCGATTTGCACCTTGTGTAAGGGCAAAACCTCGATGACGGGGGTGGATGACAAGGCGATTCTCTCCGCCTCTGCTATCAGTTCCCGCGGGGCGACAAGGGGGATAAGACGGGTTGCCGCCACCGTCTCACCTTTTTCCACCGGGGTGTTATCGTGGAGCGTGGCACACATTACTTCGCCAAGCATATTGAACCTGTACAGTGATTCCTTGTTTATGCGCAGCAGGCCGTCAAGGCCGGCTTTTAGGGCAATTTTCCCTTCTGCGGGATTGTTCAGATATTCTACGCCACGGCCGGTCAGGCACCGGGCGAGTATCGCGGCCGCCTCATTTTCATGGATTTCCGAGGCGGTGAGCGAAATGATGTAGATATTATCTTTTCCCAGTTGTTTCAGATGGGCAATATCTTCCGCCCGGATGATATGACCTTTTTTAAAGGCCACGCCTTTTTTGACATCTTTGACAATCTCCGTAATATCATGGGGAAGCACCATGCCGACGGACTTTTCAACGGGTACTGATTTCAACATGGAAGAAACACCTTTAAAAAATTCAGATTAGAGACAGCCGTCAACCTGATCACGGGGAAAAAGACTTTTGACATCATAAATAACCGATTTGTCTTTGCACAACTTTCGTAACTGGCTGATGGTCATTTCGGCAAACTGCCGGTGGGCAACAGCCACAACGATGCCGCTGTAGGTGTCGTCCTGTAGGTGCTCTACCAGCTTGATGCGATATTCACGATATGCTTCATCCGACTGAACCCAAGGGTCATAGACATCAACGGTAATACCGTATTCGGCAAATTCGGAAATAATATCGATCACTCTGGTATTGCGCAGGTCGGGACAATCTTCCTTGAAGGTCAACCCCATGACCAAAATCCGACTATTGGCGGTATCAATACCTTTTTTAACCATCTTTTTTATGACGGTTGAGGCAATATAGTTCCCCATATTATCGTTTAGCCGCCTGCCGGCAAGAATCATATTGGGATGGTAGCCAACCTCCTGAGCTTTATGGGTCAGGTAGTAGGGATCGACACCGATGCAATGACCACCGACGAGTCCGGGATGAAAGGGCAGAAAATTCCATTTCGTTCCGGCGGCAGCGAGAACTTCACGGGTGTTAATGTCGAGTTTGTCAAAAATAAGGGCCAACTCGTTGATCAGGGCGATATTGACATCTCTTTGGGTGTTTTCTATGACCTTGGCAGCCTCCGCCACCTTGATGGAACTGGCCATAAAAGTTCCGGCTGTAATGATCGATTTATAGAGCTGGTCGACAAAGAGAGCTGTTTCCGGGGTCGAACCGGAGGTGATTTTAACAATTGACGGTAATCGGTGCAGTTTGTCCCCGGGATTTATCCGTTCCGGGCTGTAACCGCAGAAAAAATCCTCATTATAGCGAAGCCCGGAGCCTTTTTCCAGTAATGGCACACAGACCTCTTCCGTTGCACCGGGATAAACCGTCGATTCAAAGACGACGACATCTCCTTTGGTAAGAACCTCCGCTACCGTGCAGGATGCCCCCTCAAGGGGTCTGAAGTCGGGTCGCTTTGCCGCATCAATGGGTGTCGGCACGGCAACGATGTACACATTGCAGGCGCTGATTGCCTGCGCATCGGTGGTAAAATCGAGGTGCTGTACTTCCTTCAGTTCCGCACTCGATACCTCAAAGGTTGAGTCAACACCGCTGCGGAGCTCGCTGACCCGGCTGCTGTTCAGATCAAAGCCGATTGTCGGATATTTTTTGCTGAATTCCACCGCCAAGGGCAGGCCGACATACCCCAGGCCTATAATGCAGAGCTTAACATTTTCAAGTGCATTCATACCGGCAGCGATCCCCCACTGGTCTTATCCCCATAATAGGTCAACCCCTGGGTGTCGGTTTCAAGAACCGTGACACTAGACAGGGAATGATGGTCATTTAATAAGCGTGACTCGACTTCATCATAAATAAATCTGGCAATATGCTCAGACGATGGGTTTCTATCCTGGAAATAGGGCAGGGTGTTCAAATCATGATGATCCAGTTTGTCGATCACTTCCTTGACGATTTTCTTTAAGACCTTGAAATCAATTCCCATGCCATACTGATCAAGTTCTGTTGCGCGAACTGTCACCTTGACCTTCCAGTTATGTCCGTGGGGCTTCTCGCAGTCGCCTGGATAATCTCTCAGGTGATGCGCTCCGGCAAAATGTGTATCAATGAATATATCGAACATCTTTATCTCCTTGTAGAATGGCGGTACGCCAAACATGAATGGGCAGGCAGGAATACAACTTCCGGGCAAACTTAATACTTTCCGACCTTTTTATCACCTACTATTTCAAAAGCTGGAACGCGGAAAACAGACAGGTTCACGGCGAGAAAAAATTCTTCTTTGCACTTTATAAGCAATGTGAGCAATACAAGGGTATTGAGCTTTTTCTCTATCGCCTTTCCGTGGATGCGCACCGCACCAACGCCGTCGTTGCCAAACCAGAAAAGCCGCCTTTGCCGGAAGGTCAAACAGGGGCATCCGACAATTTGTCTCTTCAGTCTCCGGCAATCGGTTTTTTTAGTTGTTTTCGCATAGGTTGCTTGATATCCTCCAAATAATTAAAGCCTCCGTTTTGGGTGAGATTCTCACAAACAGGGATTCATACCGTGACGAGGCTTTTTTGTTTTAATTTATTAGTATAAATATAAAGTTACAATATTATCCAATCGTGGTTGATGCTGTCTTCAACCCGGAAAACCGAATCAAGCCATTGACCGACCTGCATCCTCTGCACATTTGTGATACCATAAGTCGTGATAATCTCTTTGATGGCGAGCTGATCTGCTATCAACATCAAAAGGGGTACCGCTTCTCCGTTGATTCTGTGCTTCTCGCCCATTTTGTCGAAGTCAGGCAACAAGACCGCATCCTCGATCTTGGCACCGGATCCGGCATTATAAGCATGATTTTACTCTACCGATGGCGGGACCGGGTGCACGAGGTGTGCGGCATAGAAATACAGCAGGGTCTTGCCGATCTGGCCAGAAAAAATTTCCAGGCCAACGACCTTGAAGGTCTCGGTAATATTATGCAGGGCGATATTAAAAAAATAGGGACACTGACTAAAGCGGAAGCATACGATAGAATTGTCTGCAACCCTCCTTTTTATTCTCCGATCTCTGGACGGACAAACAGGAATCGGGAAGCGCAACTGGCCCGCCATCAGATCCTGGCAACGCTGGAGGATTTTCTCTCTGCCGCAGTCTTTGCGGTAAAAAATGGCGGAACGGTTTCTTTTATTTATCCAGCCGAGCTCCTCTGCGAATTTGTTTTTATTGCACAAAAATGTCGCCTTGAGGTTAAAAAAATTCAGCTTGTTTACAGTTATCCCCATAAAAGTGCGCCCGCCCGCCTGGCGCTGGTCCAGTGTTTAAAAAACGGCGGAACGGGCAGTGAGATTCTGCCGCCTTTATATATATATTGTCAGAAAAACGGTGAATTTTCCTCGGAAATGCAGCAATTTTACAGAAAAAACTAACAAGTATCGTCAGACGTTGACTACGAATGTGCTCCCTTATTTATGCTTGCCAAAATAACAAGTTGCTCTGTACTGGGCATTGACGGATGGTTGATCCAGGTCGAAGTTGACGTTGCCAACGGTCTGCCGATGTTTTCCACCGTCGGACTTCCTGACAGTACCGTCAGAGAAAGCAAGGACCGGGTAAAAGCAGCCATTAAAAACTGCGGCTACCAGTTTCCTGCCAGAAAAATAACGGTGAACCTGGCTCCGGCGGACATACGCAAGGAGGGTGCCGGGTTTGACCTGCCTATTGCCATCGGAATTCTTCAAGCCACGGAAGCCCTCGAAAAGAAAAGAACAGGGCAATACTGCATCGTCGGTGAGCTCTCCTTGGACGGCGGGGTGCACAGGGTGAACGGACTTCTGCCGATGATCCTCACGGCCAGAGCACAGGCCCTCACCGGCATTATTATCCCAAAGGAAAATAGTGACGAAGCGCAGATCGTCCCGGATGGGATCGATATCATCCCCGTTTCCTCGCTGCAGCAGGCGGTTGAGTTTCTCGCCGGTATGGATGTAGCCGGACCACTACAAGTGACGGCATTGCCGGAAATGGTACAGCGTGCACCACATGGTGTCGATTTCTCCGATATCAAGGGACAGACCCACGTTAAAAGAGCTCTGGAGATTGCTGCGTCGGGCGGACATAATATTTTGTTAACCGGTCCGCCAGGCTCCGGAAAAACCATGCTGGCCCGGCGTTTTCCGACCATTCTACCGGAAATGACCCTGAATGAAATACTCGAAACGACAAAGATATACAGTGTGGCCGGAAAAGTTTCCGAAAAGAATCTCCTGTTGACGACACGCCCCTTTCGCGCGCCGCATCATACCATATCGGATGCGGGACTCATCGGAGGCGGGGCTCTGCCGCAGCCCGGGGAGGTCTCCCTGGCCCACAATGGCGTGCTCTTTCTCGATGAATTGCCGGAATTCAAAAAACATGTCCTGGAAGTCCTGAGACAGCCGATTGAGGATGGCGAAGTGACAATTGCCCGAGCCAACATGACACTGACCTTTCCTGCCCGCTTCACCCTTATTACCGCAATGAATCCCTGTCCCTGCGGGTTTTTTGGTGACAGTCGCAATCGATGCACCTGCACCGAAAGGGATATTAAACGCTACACCGGAAAAATATCCGGGCCTCTCTTAGATAGAATAGATCTTCATCTCGAGGTGGCGGCGCTCGACTACAAGGAAATGAGTGACACTGCGCGCGGGGAAAGTTCACAAAAAATCAAGGAACGGGTCGACCAGGCCAGAGCAGTCCAGGGAAAGCGATTCGCCGACGAAACCGGGAAATATTGCAATAGCCAGATGAACAGTACATTAGTTGAGAAATATTGTGTCCTTGACCAGAAATCCTCAAATCTTCTCGAAAAAAGTGTCAACCGACTGGGCCTTTCGGCCAGGGCCTACCATCGCATCTTGAAGATGGCCAGGACAATAGCGGATATGGCCGCTTCAGAGGCTATCCAGCAGGCACATGTGGCTGAGGCTGTCCAGTTCTGCCGAACGAACCATCAATCCTGATTGCATTATGAAAAGCAACACCTATGCCGCTGTTCTCGCCATGCTTCTATTGGTTGTCTATCCACTGGTCAACGGCATTCAAACTGATGGCGCCAGGAATATGGCCAAATTCATTCCAGATAACGAACTGTTGTACTTTGAACAGCACCATGGTTCACTGGCCCTGAAAGAATTCATCAGGTCACCGTTAGGCAAAAAAATTGCCACTATTAATCTGTTAAAAACCGGCAAAAAGATCAGTTTACCTGATTCGATGCTTTTGCCCATCGAAGAAGGGCTCGCTGCATTGAGCGCAATCAAGGACGACAAACTCTTCCATGAGATTCTCGGCAACAAATTTGCCATCGCCATTCTTTCTCCAGTTGAACTGCAGCAATATATCGATGTCAAAGACTATTTAAAGGAAAACACTCTTGTCGTCGCCAGACCCAGACACAGTGCCGAGGACTTTCCATTCTTGGCCGAAAAATATAGCAATTATGTGGAAATGTATTCTGTTTCCAGTGCACAGTACGGCAATCACCACATCAAGCGAATGCACCTGCAGGGTCATTTTTTTTCACTGGTGACCATTGAGGGGGTTTTCATAATGAGTCTGAGCGAAAAGCAATTGCGACGTTGCATAGATATCTATGATGCAGAATTGCCCTCCTTAGCGAACAACAAAGCTTTTTCAGCAATGAAAAAGAGTTTTAAAACGCCGGACCGCTTTTTTTATCTGCCCGTAGATGATGCAAGAAAATTTGTTACAGAAACAGTCATCAATCGTGCTTTTCCAGGCAAGGAGCTGTTGCTGAAAGAACTGGCAACAACCGTCGGTTTCACCCATTTCGGCTACGGCTCCTGGAATAAAAGAAAAAGCGTCATTGATAAGGTGCTGGTGCAGTACAAGAGTGATGAAGTAAACAGTGTTGTGAGCAATCACATCAAAGCAGCGCCGATTCACTGCTCCATGTTGTCTCTGACCACTGAAAACCCCATGGCTTTCTATTGGTCCAATACTCTTAAGCTAAAAGATTTATTAGGGTATTTTGACAAACACAAAGAGCTGGCGCCACACATCGAAAAACTGTGGACCACCGTGGCAGGCATCACCGGAAAAAATGCCGAAGAAATTTTTTCATTTTTGGGAGAAGAGATCAGCCTGGTCCTAGAGCCTGGGGTGCCGGATGAATTCTTTGCCGTTCCTCTTGGCATGGTTTTTCTGCGGATCAAAAATGTGCCGCAACTCAGGACCGTTATGGAGCAATTAATTGATGCCTACAATCTTCCGATAACTGTAAAAACATATGGACAGATTCGCTATTCGTATTGGACGCCCTCACCCCAGGATGGTCTGCAGCCTCTGTATGGGTTTTGGGAGGATTTGTTTTTTTTCGGCAACAGCCCAAAATTATTAGAAATGATTGTTGACAGAAAAACCGACGATTTTTCACTGCTGGATAATGCGGCCATTAAAATACTTGATCCCGGTTTCACCGGGAAAAACAACTCTATTACCTATCTCAATAACGTGGAACTCCTTAAGGTGGTGCAACGATGGCTGGGCCTTCTCGGCATGACTCTAGCCATTGAGGATCGAGAAAAGGCCTATAAAGTACGTACGGTTTTAAACGAGATAATCAATCCCTTACTCGATGGGATAAGCATGTATGAAAAAAGTTCCACTCGCAGTTTCTTTACACCGGAAATGGTGGTCATTGACTCTATTACCAATAAAAACACGAGTCCCCTCAAAAAAAGGATCAACTGATGCACAAAATTGTCGAGGAACTCAAGCAATTGATTCCTTTCAAAGATACGACCGATAGAGGGGACATACTTCTCATCGCGGCAAAGGAACCACACCTTCTCGTTTATGCACGTGTCAATGACATTGAAAGAGACACCAGCCGTAGGGATGAGTGGTGGCATCTCCACCTGACCATGTTGTCGATACCTTTACAAAAAATAACCTGGACCCTGCGGACGGATCAGATGACCGGAAAAGAGATTTTTACCATGGGAGGGGAGGAGCGTTTCGTCAAGGCGGTAGACTTCGGCGAACAGCCGGCCTCCAGCCCAGTTGGCTTGCGCACGTCAAAGAAAAAGGTTTCCACTCTGAAAAGAATCAAGTGATCTCAGCTACCCTCAAATGGCTATCCTCTATTGGCTGCCCTCTATTGGCATCGACAGATAGGCAGCAAGTCACCACCGGAACGGTGTTGCGAACGAAATCATCTGCGAGTTTTTAGAGACTTGTCATGAATCCTATAACTCCGGGGGAACAAAACTGACGATGATGCTGTCAAGCTTGGTCGTAAGCTGCCTGTAACTGATATGCGGCGAGGTATCCAGCATGATTTTTGAGGCCTTGACCTGATCCGTATCTTTATACTTATCGGAGAGATAAATAATTTCACTGATACCGGCCTGGATTATCACTTTGGTGCATTCGTTGCAGGGAAAGAGGCCGACATAGATGCGGCAGTTTCTGAGGTCAGTGGAAATTGAGTTTAAAACCGCGTTCAGCTCGGCATGGCAAACGTAGGGATATTTGGTGTCGAGATATTGTCCCTGCCGTTCCCAGGGCAGCACATCATCGGAACATCCCAAGGGAAAGCCGTTATATCCGACACCGACAATTTTATTCTGATCGTTGGCCACACAGGCCCCGACCTGGGTATTGGGGTCTTTACTTCTCTGGGCGGAGAGGAGGGCCACCGCCATGAAATACTCATCCCAGGAGAGATAATTTGTTCGTTTCATGATACCTGGTTTTTTCGCTTACTTTTATGATCTCTTCTTTTTTGCCGCCAGGTGTTCACACCAGACACCGTATCGATAAACTGTTTAATCGTCTTGATATACAGCTCGCCGCCGGTCTTGCCCACGGTATGGTGTTCCGCTCCGGGAATGACAAAGAACTGTTTGGTCCTGGCTCCGCTCGATGCCTGAAGCTTTTCGGCCTCGGCAATAGCTACCAGCCCATCGCGGGCACCATGAAAAATCAGTGTCGGGGTTTTGATTTTTTCGATCTTTTCTAAAGTATTAAATCCTTCTTCTTCGGTAATGTCCGCCTGTGCGGTGCTTTCGCCAAGGGCGCCAAGAAAAGAAGATGTATCACAAATGCCACTTTCCACAATCAGTCCTTTAATCGAATCCCCATTTTTAACGACAGTGTCTATGGCGCAGGTTGAACCAACGGACTGTCCCATGATGAAATAAGGCCCGAGACAACCTCTACCGGCCAGCCAGTCGAAGGCCAGGTGCAGTAGTTTTTCAGAATCCGCATACATGGCAGAGACCGAAGGTGAGCCGCTATTTTTCCCGCAACCACGATACGAGGTAAGGAAGATATTCATTCCCTGCCGGCAATAATCTTGCGCAACCCCGTCAAAGGAATGGCCGTCGCCCGCCGTCGCGGGATAGACGAAGAGGACCGGTGCATCTTGAGCTGCAAAATAGAATCTGCACTGTAAAGCAATACCTGGTTCTGTCTCAAAGAGAACATCTTCCGCCCCGGCAGGGCAGGGGGACTGAACACAGTTTTCCCTAGAAAAAAGCAATGCAGTTACTTCAGGTCGGTCGATTTTTCTGTGCGGATTCATTGGCATACACTATAGGATGACTATGAAAAAAGCTATTTGATGGACGAATAAACGAAACGACGCACAACGTTTTGCGACAACACTGGAAGAAAAACAAAAATACCCTGATGCACTATAAAAAAACGGGTATCAGAATAATACCGATACCCGTTTTTATTATGCGTGGGGTGAGCGAGGGGACTTGAACCCCCGGCCTCCTGGGCCACAACCAGGTGCTCTAACCAATTGAGCTACGCCCACCACAAATTACGTTGTGTTGAAAAACCAGTGTTATATACTCGTTCAGGTCCGCTTTTGCAAGGGTTAAATCATTCCAGGTTTTCTTTACAGTACATGCATTTTATTGCCTGCGCCTTGACTATTTCCAGGCAATGCGGGCATTCTTTCTTGAAATTTCTTTTCAGCAGTTCCGTTATCGCCTGATTAACTTTATGTTCTATGGCCGGATCCCTGAAGGTATGGTTTCTCAGTGCATCTATGCAGGATAAGTCATTGAGTTCAAGGAGGTATTCTGCAGCAGAAGTACGGCTACTTTTGGTCGCCCCTTCGTCGAGGAGAAGGGTCATCACCGGCTGAAGATTCTTGTCGGCGACGCAAGTCTTGAGCTTTTCGGCGGCCTCCTTTTCCTGACGGAATCGTACATTCTGATTTTTCAGCTCCTCCCTGTCAATAACGCAGGCTTTAAATGCATCGGCATTGCCGACCATCATATAATTACCTTCGGGACTACCTGGAAGCTCCATATATCGATAAGAGGCGTGATGTCCATGTTGCGCTTCGATCTTGTCCCAGCCCTTTATGAACGGTGGACAGGCATCGTTGAGGCAGATAAACAGGATGTCCGACCCCCAACCTAGTCCATCCCCCACATGAATAGGTGGTGCTTCACAGCAGGATAGGGTCTGTTTGCAATGCGGACAGGTTTTCACCTCGTCCAGATAACTTGAATCTTGAAACATAGTACTGCTCCTTCAAAAAGATTACAACCATCCGCTAGAAGATCCTCGGTATCCCCTGTAACAGACGGTATTGAAAATTTGATTTTTTACAACTCACAATATGTAAGCATCTCCGGATAGAATGACAAAAAAAATCAACCAACTTTCATGCTTGGTTGGCTCATGATGTCATCGACGGCTTTTGCCTGTTTCATTCGCGACTGAAGAAAAGCATCCGACATGATCGCCTTATTGGTGTCCATTATATCTGCAAGCTCGGCAATTTTTCCCTGTTCCGCCAGATTGATAAGTTGAAGAATGTTTTCGGCAAAACTTCGTACAATTTTCCTGCCGTCGCCGGCGGTCGCCATGATTTCGGCATAGGTACGCGGATTTTGATTGTGAATCCGGGCCATGGCCAGAATGCCATAGAGCGAGGTCAGCGTCGAATGACTGCTGATGTCGTCGCAATTGATCCGGTGATCTCGCAGAGTCATACCCAGGGCGACCGATATCGTTGTCGGAAGTTTCTGGCTGACGCCCATCAGCAAATCGTGTTTTTTTGCACTATCGTGGTTGATATCCGCACCGTGTTTGTACAAGAAGGCTTCAAACTCACTGCAAAAGCTTCCGCTTCTGTGGGTGCGGACGACGGCGGCATTTTTGTCCTTCATGGTCAGAGCCTGGGGCCCCCAGAGGTTGTGGACAAACATCACTTCAACGCCCTGACTTGTTGCCTGCAGGGCAGTGCCAATGGTATTCTCTGATTCTCCGGCAAGTATAATTAACGCCTGCCCAGCTTTTAACAAAGGGCCAAAGGTTTTAATGACCGGAGAGGTTACGGAAATTGGCACGCAGATCAGGACAACATCGACTTTTTCAACCATTGCCTCAGGCGTAAGCGGCGTGTTTCGACCGGTAATAAACGTCTTATAGCCCTCGTTGGCCAGTCGATCGGCAAACCATTTGCTCATGGCACCGCTGCCGATAAAACCAAACGATTTGATCTTTTTTACCCGCATGTCTACTCGCGGAAAAGAGCCGAGAATTTTCAGGGCATCCTCCTCCTGGATGACGGTCGACTCAATTGTATCGAAGGCGTTTTTTACAAGCGGCGTGTCTCTATGCCCCTCAATCTCGACATAAATGCGCAGTTTCTGGGTCTGAACATCATTTTCCGACTGCAGATCGAGAATGTTGATGCCACGTCGGGTAAATTCACCCAAAATATCGGCGAGCATGCCCACCCGGTCCCGCAGCGGGCGGGTGATTACGGCTGTTGCGTCATAGCCTGAAGCTTTCGCCGGCTCTCTGCCGATTATGGCAAATCTTGTCCGATTGTGCGAAACTACCTCGCGGGCCCAAAGATTAAAACCGTGTTTCTTCACCAGCGCTTCCGATTCAATGACGGCATATTCCTGCTTATTTTCCCGACGAATTGCAGCCATAGCCTGTTCAATGTCATGCACAGCCATAAGGGTGGCATCAGGGTAATTTTCATCAATGAATTCATCGCACTGACGGAACACCGAACTTCTCCCGACGATTGTGGTGATGGCTGTATCTCTTTGTTCGGGTGCGAAAAGAGCACCCAAAGAGAGATGAATCGGCAGCACGACGTTATCGATCCAAGAGCCTTGATGCAGTTTGGCCATCAGCCGGAAATACTCTTTCACCTCACCCTCACGCGTGTTATACACAGGGATAAGGGCATACTTAACTTTCCCCTCGCTGAATGCGGTGAATATATCGGCGATTCGATTATACAGCAGTATTTCAGCATTGGGAGCATACTGACGGGAGGCCTGATAGCTGTCCGAACCGACAGGCCCCAAAGTGGCAATGGAAGGCATGAATATGTGTCCTTTGAGGTTATTTCAACCCGACAAACGGGGCAATTTTCATCGGCAAGCGGGGTTTATGGTTGTCGACCCGATCCTCTAAAAAGTGGTGCGTCGACCAAATTATACATTCTCCGCCATTTAAGCAACATTTATAAACGTTCAACGGCCCTGTTGTCTTCTCTATGATTCCAGATATAAATGAATATTTATCTTCCCTGAAGAGTTCAGCAAAATTTGGCCCCCAGGTAGTGTGTCATCGGGAGTTTGCCGCCCAAAATGCCCAGTACGCTGCTGACTTCCCACCACTGGATCCTGCGCTGCAATCCAGTTTGGTCCAGTCGGGAATAGCCAGACTGTACAGTCACCAGCACCAGGCCATCTGCTCGGTCCTCAAGGGCAATGATGTCCTGGTGGCGACGCCCACCGCCTCCGGCAAGAGTATGATATACAATCTGCCGGTATTACACGATCTTTTCAGTGGTAGTCCGGGACATTCTCTCTATCTTTTTCCGCTGAAGGCGCTGGCGCAGGATCAGCGTAATGTGCTGGAAAAATTACTGTACAACCTGCCGGCCGCCATACAAAAACAACACCGCAACCTCTCTGCTCTATTTGATGGCGATACAACCAGTTACAGTCGCAGGAAAATCCGGGACACCCCGCCTCGCGCTCTGTTCACCAATCCCGAGGTGGTGCACCTGTCGCTTTTGCCCTACCACCAGAACTGGAACGAATTTTTCAGCAGACTGCGCTATGTCATTATCGATGAGGTACACTGTTATCGTGGAGTACTCGGCAGCCATATGGCCTGGGTTCTTCGTCGTCTACAGAGGATCGCCGCCTTGTATGGGGCGAATCCCACCTTTATCCTCCTTTCAGCCACCATCGGCAACCCCAAGGAGTTGGGTGAACTCCTTCTGAACAAACCGGTAGAGGTGATCAGCACGTCCGGAGCTCCCCAGGCCGAAAAAAATATGCTTTTTCTTAATCCCTGGGATAGTGCCGCCTACACGGCAAGCCAGCTGCTGGAGGCGGCAGTGAAACGAGGTCTGCGGACAATTGTCTACACTCAATCCCGCAAGATGACGGAATTGATCAATATCTGGACCGCGCCTCGCCTTGGCCCCCTCTCGGCAAAACTCAGCGCCTATCGTGCCGGTTTTTTACCGGAGGAACGCCGGGAAATTGAGCAGCAGCTCTTTTCCGGTGAATTACTCGGAGTGATTTCAACCTCGGCTCTCGAACTCGGCATAGACATTGGCGATCTGGACCTGTGCATTCTGGTTGGCTACCCAGGTTCCATCATGGCCACCTGGCAGAGGGGAGGGCGGGTTGGTCGCAGTCTGCGGCAATCGGCGATTATTCTCATTGGCCAGGAGGACGCCCTGGATCAATATTTCATGCGACAGCCGGATGACTTTTTCACACGGTCTGCCGAATCGGCAGTGCTTAATCCGGAAAACAGTACCATCATGGGGCAGCATCTGCTCTGCTGTGCGGCAGAAAATCCTTTAAGAAATAATGAAATACTGCTGCAAAACAAGACGATAAAATCTACTATTGAGGTGTTATCTAGATCGGGAGGTTTACTGCAAACCGCCACGGGAGGGGTGTGGATCTCGGCAAGAAAATTTCCACAGCGGCACACCAGTCTTCGTGGAGGTGGAAAAAAAATGTCGATAATCGACATGGAGAGTGGGGAAGTCGTCGGAGAGATTGATACGGTGCGAGGCATGAAGGAGTGCCATCCGGGGGCTGTGTATCTGCATCGGGCCACGTCATGGCTTGTCGACACCTTTGATCTTTTGGCAGGGGAGGTTGTTGTCCATAAAGAAACGCCAAAATTCTTTACCAGGCCGACGACGGAGAAACGAACGGAGATTCTCGAAGTGCTCGAAAGAAAAACCTGTTTTGGGGCGCAGGTGTCTTTTGGCCGGGTGCGGGTGACGGAGAAAGTAACCGGTTACCAAAAGCGACACAGTGTTACGCAAAAATTGATCTCGACCTTTGCTCTCGATGTACCTGAACAGATAATCGAAACCGAAAGTGTATGGATAGATATCCCCCAGGACACTGTTATTTTTCTTGAACAGGGAAAATACCATTTTATGGGGGCCATTCATGCCATGGAGCATGCGATGATCGCCCTGTTTCCATTACTGGTGCTCTGCGACCGAAACGATATCGGTGGGATTTCCTGTCCGTTGCACGAACAAACGGAGATGGCCTCTATTTTTGTTTATGATGGCTATCCAGGTGGGGTTGGTCTTGCGAAGGAGGCTTTTGCCAAAATGGACAGCCTGCTGCTGCAGACAAAGAAAACCATCGCCGCCTGTGGCTGCAGTACCGGGTGTCCTTCATGTGTTCATTCGCCCAAATGCGGATCAGGGAATCGGCCTATCGACAAAAAAGCCTGCCTTGTTCTCCTTGCAGAAATTCTCAAACATGGGCCGGGGAAAAATGACGATGTCATTTCGCTGCCGGAGTTCACCGCATCAGCGTTACCTTCTCAGCCATTGCCGGAAAAAAGAAAACAACGCCGGCAGGGACTTGATGCCTTGCCGGCAAAATTCGGGGTATTTGATCTGGAGACAATCCGTTCCGCGGAGGAAGTCGGGGGGTGGGGGCAGGCGCACCGGATGGGTGTTGCCGTAGCCGTGGTGTACGATTCGGAAATAAACGATTTTGTCAGCTATCTCGAGCACGAAGTAGAGATGCTCGTCAGCCATCTGGCAAGCTTTGATCTTATTGTTGGTTTTAACAATAAACGTTTTGATAACAGGGTATTATCGGCCTACACCGAGACAAACCTCGCACTCCTCCCAACGCTTGACCTTCTGGAGGAGATCCATATGTATCTCGGATACAGGTTAAGCCTCAATCGTCTCGCCGAACAGACCCTGGGCACAAAAAAAACGGCTGATGGTCTCCAGGCACTGGCCTGGTACAAGGAAGGAAGGATCGATTTGATCCAGCACTACTGTAAAAAAGATGTACAGATTACCAGAGACATTCTCTTTTACGCCTTAGAGCAAGGGTATCTTCTTTTTGCCAATAAAGCAAAGCAGATAGTACGACTTCCCCTTGCTCTGGATGCTGCAATAGAAAAAATTTTAAAAAATGCTGCATCAGTCTGATTATTGTGGCCAGAGCAAAGAACTGTAGATCCACCCTATCGTCCCGCTGCTGTGGCGAACCTTGGTCCATCCACCTTTTTCCGAAATTCGGGTCAGCACCACGCCTCGCTCTACATCAGCGACGACCGCTTCTTTGGTGGACGGACCGGATCGCATGTTGATACTCTTTTGGCCGTTAACAATGACGGTATCGGCTTTTTTGACAATGCTGGTATGAACCCAGCCGGCATCATTTTCAAAATCAGTGACCTTGTACCATTCGCCTTCTTTCTTCTCGACTTTCAGTGGATAGCCCTGAAAAAGTTCCATGGCGGCAGGATAATTAGTGCCGGGGCCACTCCTGACGTTGGCATTGTCGGTGGTTATCGACAAATACTCCGCAGCAAAGACCGAAGTAGAGGCGAGTAAACAGGTGCATCCAAGAACAAGGAATATTTTTGATAGTTTTTTCATGTGTACTGGTAGTGTAATTTTTTTCTTTATTTATCTAAATTAATGAGCACGTTACCTGCTCAATCGTATAGCCAACCCTCTTTTTATAGCATTATTAGCCGCTCAAGTCAAACAACATATCCAGGCAAACCCATAGATTACAGGAAGAGCAACCTCGGGCTGTTCCTCTCCATCACTGCCGGCGCACCAAGAGCAAAAGTAAGGCTGCCGGGATAATGTCCTGATGGAAAATTTCCCCAGATCGGCAGCACACGATCGGAACACAGCTCCAGAACCCTGTCCCAGATAGATCGCCGGTAAGACATTGCATCAATTTCGCCGGTATGGATTGACATCGAAAATTTCCCGAGAATCAGTCCAGCAATCTCATCCAGCTTGCCTGCCAGTTTTAACTGGGTGAACATACGATCGATTTTGTAGGCCGGCTCGTTAATATCTTCTAAAAAAACGATTTTATTATCCCAGGAAAAATCATAACGGGTGCCCAGCAGGCTGACCATGCTGGCAAGATTTCCACCAATCAAGGGGGCACAGACCTTCGGTCCATCACGCAGGACCTCAATACGGCTTGGCCCAATGCTGTGCGCTGTTGTATTGGTCAGGCAAAAGGACAGGCTGGCCAGGGCGTCTTCGGTGGCTTCCCCCAAGGAAGTCACAACAGGACCGTGCAGGGAGACCAGCCCGGCCTGCGCATACAGATAGTTCTGGAGTATGGTAATATCGGAAAAGCCGACGAGAACCTTCGGATTGCCGGCCACCAGAGCAATATCGATTGTATCCAGCATCCGCAGGCAGCCATATCCGCCCCGCATGGCAATAATGCCTCTCACCTCCCTGTCCTGCACCAGACGATGAAACTCCTTTCCCCGATTGTCATCGCTGTCTGCCAGATAGTCCGGTCCAGGCCAGAGCTGGGGCGGATATTTTACTCGAAAGCCCATTTCTTCCAGCACCCTGACCCCTCGCATAAATCGTGTGGCGTCCTGCAATTGCCCAGCCGGGGCAAAGATGCCGACACAGTCACCTTTTTTTAAAGGAGAAGGGGAGAGCGGTGGCCTCATCGCTGCATAATCCGGTCGTATATTATTTGCAATCCGTACAGCGTCAGCATCGGCTCGATCACATCGATCGAGGAGCTATAGGGCGCTATGAGCTGGGCCATGCCGCCGGTGGCGACAACCTTGAACTCTTCCCCGGGTGTGGTCACCATGTCGTTTCGTAGACCCTGAACCAGACCATCAATCATCGCACCATAACCATAAAGAATACCACTTTTCATCGCCTGCACAGTTGTTTTGCCGATAATCGACGGGGGAGGATCGGAGACATCAATATGCGGCAGGTTGGCCGTCTTGGTCGCAAGGGCCTCGAGGGAAATGGCAATGCCGGGGAGGATGGTCCCGCCAAGATATTCACATTTTTCCGTCACACAATCAAAGGTAATGGCCGTACCGAAATCTATGACAATCTGTTTGCATTTATTGAGATTCCAGGCGGCGATCGCGTTTACCAGTCGATCGGCCCCGACCTCAGCCGGGTTGTCGAGCAAGACGCTGATCAGATCTTTGATCTTATCCACCTTGACGACCAAAAGGCCCTGTTCGAGGTGATCGGAAAAATGTTTTTTACAACAGGCTATCCAGGCGGACTGCAGAATCGGCACCACACTTGCGATGATGATTCCTTTAATTTTTTCTTTCTCTATTCCGGCCATCGCAAACAGGGTGTGGTAACGAATTGCCAACTCGTCGGCTGTACTCTTGGCGTTGGAGTTTAAACGCCAGTGGCCAATGAGTGTATTGTTTTCGTACATGCCCGTCACAGTATGTGAATTGCCGATATCAACCACCAAAAACATAGCACACCCTCTTGTTGAATGAAAAGTTTTTCGCCCTTGGCTTTGCATTGCCAGACAAGATATTATAATAGATGACAAAAGAAAAGAGTTCTTGGCGGTTGCAATGCAATATTTCGTTTTTTCGCAACCGGTGGCCTCAAATCTGAGAGCAATATTATGCAACCAATTATTCTGATATCGACAACTCTTGAAAATAAGGCTGATGCGGAGCGTATTGCTGTTTTGTTTCTTGCCCGTAAGTTGATTGCCTGCGCCCAGATATCCGGGCCGATCACCAGCATCTACCGGTGGCAGGAGGTGGTAACCAACGGAACCGAATTCGCTTTAAGCCTGAAAACAACCCCCGAATGCACCGAGACGGTTAAGGCACTGTTAATTAAGGAACATCCTTACGATATTCCGGAAATTATGGTACAGGAAATTGACCATTCCAGTCATGACTATGCCCAATGGGTTTATGGAGAAGTGCAGCAATGTCGGTAAAAGAAGGTAAAGGTGGTTACAGAAAAAGAAAAATAGGCACATATGTTTGCCATTGCTGTAAACAAAAACAGGAATTTTGCTGGAGTTGTCCCTGTGGATTTATGATCTGCAAAGACTGTTTTGAAGAGAACAAATGGGGAATCAGTAACGGACCCACCTGGATATGTCCCGACTGTGAACGTATTCGCATGATGTAGGTGCAATGCACTCAGGTATCCGGTTGGATTGCATTGAATCTCAACTCAGCCAGCTGAGGTGACAACCCAATATTTGCCTCTCCTCTGAAAGGATATGCAGCCTCCCTTACGCTGGCTTGCCTGTTTATCTCTGTTGCGTATTGCCCAGAAATACAATAATATGCCTCGTTATTATTAATCTTTTCTCTGCGTCGGGCCGCACTATAATGAACATATCTACACATAGTTACGATGAAAGCAAAATAAAAACTCTGAGTTCTTTGGAGCATATCAGAAAACGACCTGGTATGTACATTGGTCGACTGGGGGATGGCTCAAATCCCAATGATGGGGTTTATATACTTCTCAAAGAGGTAGTGGATAACTCCGTTGACGAATTCATCATGGGGGCGGGGAAGAAGATCCACATTCTCATCAATGCCGATGGTTCAGTGCAGGTGAGAGATTTTGGCCGGGGCATACCGCTTGGCAAAATTGTCGATTGCGTTTCTACTATCAACACCGGTGCGAAATATAATACCGATGTTTTTCAATTCTCCGTCGGCTTGAATGGCGTAGGCACGAAAGCAGTTAATGCACTTTCTGATGTTTTCACAGTAAAATCCTATCGTGACGGAAAATTTGCTTCTGCTGTTTTCCATAATGGCAAACTGATTGAACAGAAAGAGGGCGATACGGAAGAAAAAAATGGCACACAAATTCATTTTTTGCCATCCAAGGAAATGTTCCCCAACTTCACCTTCGATCTTGCCTATGTCGAGCAGCGGCTCTGGCGATATGCCTACCTGAATGCCGGATTAAAGATCTACCTTGACAAAAAACTCTATTTCTCCTCCAAGGGATTGCTCGACCTGCTGGATAAAGAACTCGATGGGGCGGAACTGTATCCGCCAATTTACTACCGAGATAACACCCTCGAATTCGCTTTTTCCCACACGGATTCTTTTAGTGATTGCTATTACACCTTTGTCAACGGAACCTACACCAATGAAGGCGGTACCCACCTCTCTGCCTTTCGGGAGGGTCTTCTCAAGGGAATCAACGAGTTTTCCGGTAAAAAATTTGTCAACACCGATGTTCGGGATGGGGTTATCGGTACCCTGGCCATTAAGATCAAAGATCCCGTTTTCGAGTCGCAAACGAAAAACAAACTGGGCAATACGGAAATAAGATCGTGGGTCGTCAACACGGTGAAGGATGCTGTCTCCAGTGCACTCTACAAAGACACCGAATCCGCACAGATACTGCTCGACAAGATTCTCAGAAACGAGAAAGTCAGAAAAGAATTACAGAGTGTTCGAACTGAAGCCCGAGCCAATGCCAAAAAAATTGCCTTTAAAATAGACCAGCTGAAAGACTGCAAATACCATCCCTCGCGGACAAAACCTTCTGAAGAGGGCAAAGAAAACATGGTATTTATTACCGAGGGGCAGTCGGCGGCCGGCTCGATAGTTTCATCGAGAGATCCACTTACCCAGGCAGTTTTTTCGCTGAAGGGCAAACCTCTGAATGTCTTTGGCCAGAAGATGACCACCCTCTATAAAAATGAAGAAATGTATGCCTTGATGCGGGCCCTGAATATCGAAGACTCGATTTCAAACGTCAGGTTCGACAAGGTTATTATGGCAACAGACGCGGATGTAGACGGACTGCATATCAGAAACCTGCTCCTTACTTTTTTCCTGCACTATTTTGAACCCCTGGTGAAGCTCGGCCATATTTATATTCTGGAAACTCCAATATTCAGGGTGAGAAATAAAAAAGAAACAATTTACTGCTACTCGGAAGAAGAAAAAAAGATGGCGACCAAAAAACTCAAAGGTCCAGGAAATGCGGGATCGAATGTAGAAACCACTCGATTCAAGGGACTCGGGGAAATATCGCCGAAAGAATTCAAACAGTTTATCGGTCCTGATATTCGCATCAAAAATGTAACGCTTGATTCTTTAAGTGAGGTGAACAAGGTGCTTTCTTTTTATATGGGCAAAAACACTCCCGCGAGACGCCAATATATAATGGAAAACCTGGTTATTGAGAGCTAAATGCTACAATCATCATATCTTATCCACTCATCACAAAAACAAGCCATCAATTAATTTCTTTGCAAATATATGGAAACTCACCCCGGTAAGCTGCATCGGTTGTTCGACAGTAATTTTCTTGAATACACCTCGTATGTGATTCGTGAAAGGGCTATTCCCTCTATTGAGGATGGCCTGAAGCCGGTACAACGGCGTATTTTGCAGACGTTGTCCAATATGGAAGATGGCCGGTTTCACAAGGTCGCCAACCTGGTTGGCGAGACAATGAAGCTGCATCCCCACGGAGACCAGTCGATATTTGCCGCACTCGTCAATCTCGCCAACAAGGGTTTCCTTATCGAAAGACAGGGGAATTTTGGCAATATTTACACAGGAGACCGTGCCTCTGCTGCGCGATATATCGAGTGCCGCCTCTCACCGCTGGCCAAGGACGTTCTCTTCAATAAGGATCTTACTGAGTATGTTGAATCCTATGACGGCAGAATGTTGGAACCGGTAACACTTCCGGCTAAAATCCCTCTCCTGCTTCTCATGGGAGCCGATGGTATTGCCGTGGGCATGGCCACCAAGATCCTTCCCCACAATTTTTGCGAACTTCTGCAGGCTCAAAAAAAGATTCTGGTCGGAGAAGAATTCATCCTCTATCCTGATTTCCCGCAAAAAGGTCTCGTCGACGTCAGCAATTACGACAACGGAAACGGGAAAATCAGGTGCAGGGCAAGAATGGAAGAATTGAATGAAAAAACCATTATCATTAGGGAAATCCCGTTTACCACAACAACACAATCTCTGACGGATTCAATTGAAAAAGCGGCTAAAGCCGGCAAAATCAAAATCGTCTCAATCAACGATTATACCGCTGAGAATGTCGAGATAGAAATTAAATTAGCCAGAGGGGTGTATGCTCAGGATACTATTAAAGCGCTGTACGCTTTCACCGATTGCGAGGTATCCATAACCCCGAATTTGACTCTCATCAACGGAAGCACACCGGAAACTTCAACGGTAAGCGACGTCCTGAGATACAATACCCATAAACTCAAACGCGATCTACAGAGGGAGTTGGAAATTGAACTGGCCCGCTTCGAGGACAAGCTACACGCAAAACTGCTCGAACAGATATTCATCGAAGAAAGACTCTATAAAAATATCGAGGAAGAAACAAGCTACAAGGCGGTAGTAAAAAGTGTCGACACCTCGCTGGTCGCGTATGCAGACCAGCTTATTCGCCCTGTTACCAAAGACGACATCGAAAAGCTTCTAGAGATCCGAATAAAGCGCATATCTCGATACGACATCAATAAACAGCAAAAAGAGATCAGGGATATCCGAAAAAACATGGCGGATATCCGGAATTCTTTGAAAGATATGGTCGCTTTCTCACTCTCTTTTCTCGATAATCTGCTCGCGAAATACGGCCAATCCCGCCCGAGAAGGACGGAGATTACCAGCTTTGCCGAGGTGAGTTTCAGAAAAGCTGCCATCTCCAACCTGAACGTTTTGTATAATCGCAAATCCGGTTTCATGGGCTACCAAATCAAGGAGGAAGAAGACCCCAAAGAAGATCTGACCGTAACCTGCTCCGAATACGACAGGCTCTTTCTTATCTACAGCAGCGGTCTCTATAAAATCATTCCCGTTACCGAAAAGCTCTATGTCGGAAACGACTTGGAGTGGTTTGGTGTGGTTGAAAAGGAAACTATTTTTAATATCATCTATCGGGATGGTGCGGAAAATTTTGGCTATGTAAAACGCTTCAAAACACCGAGCTTTATCCTCGAAAAAGAATATCGGCTCTTTCCGGAACACAAAAGATCGAAAATACTGCTGTTGACCTTTGGTGATAATAATTTTGCGAAAATCAACTTGATGCCGTCATCGAGAGCGAGGACGAATAATCTGGAAATTGCCTTTGATGACTATCTTATTAAGAATGCATCCGCCAAAGGCAAGCGTGTATCCAATCGCGTCATCAGAAGAGTTTCAGCGACGAACGGCATCAGTCCCGAACAGACCAGACACAATTTACCGTTACCAGGGCTCGATCGTATTCCGGAAAGGAACCGGGTGGATGATGAGCCAATGGAAATAGACGACACAGACGAAGGCAACGATTAAAAAGCTAAAAAATAGAATCAACATTACCTCAACCTCCTCGCGAAAGTACTAAAAAGAGCACCCGACAAGCGTGTATAAAAAAGAATCCTGGATTGTTTCCCGTTCACCGGGGAGTTAATGTTATTCCTCTGCTTTTCCCTTCAGAGAATGTTGTCCGGCAAAGAGAATCCTGGCATGAACAATTTCACCGGGTGCACAGGACAGATTTTCTTCAAAGTGAACAATGTGATTGGTGTCTGTTCGACCCTTTGCTCCTGCATCACCGACTTCTTCAATCATAACCCGTTTTATCTGGCCGACGTATTCCTGGTTCCGCTGAAGACTTATTTCATCCTGCCGGCTTTGAAATCGGGCGAGTCTGGCGGATTTCACCTCCTCATCAACTTTTTCAGCAAATTCACTTGCCCGGGTACCCGGCCTGTCGGAATATTTAAAAGAAAACGACCCATGAAATTGTACCTTTTCAAGCAAGTCCATTGTTCCGTCAAAGTCTTTATCTGTCTCCCCAGGAAAGCCAACGATAACATCAGTAGTCAAGGCGATATGCGGACAATATTGCCGAAGTTTATCCACTTTTTCCTTATATTGCGCAACGGTATATTTGCGATTCATTCTCTTGAGAATTTCATCGGAACCAGCCTGGACGGGTAAATGAAACTGTGGGCAAAGATTGTCAATGTTTTGAAAACACTGCATGAGTTCGTCGGTAAGATCCTTGGGATTCGAGGTAGTAAACCTCAATCGCGCCAGGCCATCAATCCTGGCCACCTGTTTCAGAAGGTTGGCAAAAGTATAATTTTCTTTGGCCGTAGTCACCTGATTTGTTTTGCCATAGGAGTTAACATTTTGCCCAAGGAGAGTAATCTCCTTGACCCCTGAGCCAACCAAAACTTTAACTTCATCGATTATATCATCGACTTTACGCGATACTTCTCTTCCTCTTGTGTAAGGCACGACGCAGTAGGTACAGAAATTATTACATCCCTGCATTATGGTCACAAATTTCCTGAAATGAGTAACCTGCTGCGAAGGAGCAGAGAGAATGTCTGGACTGCCGGGACGAGACACCTTCGGCAGAAATCGAGGAATATCATAATTATCAATTAAATTGGTGACGACTTTCCCCCGGCCATTTGCTTCTTTTTCCAGCAATGCCCCTATATTGTAGATATTCTGCGTGCCGATAACCAGGTCAACATGTGGCATTTTTTTTACTATTTGGGCGCCTTCCTGCTGTGCGACGCAGCCTGCAACACAGATTTTCATCTCAGGGCGTTCGAGCTTTATTTTCCGAAGGTAGCCAAGCATGCTCATAACTTTTTGCTCTGCTTTGGCCCGGATAGAACAGGTGTTGAGGATGATCAGATCTGCACCATACATATCCATCCCCTCAACATAACCATAATTTGCAAGGGATTGGGCCATTATCTCCGAATCTCTTTCATTCATCTGGCAGCCGAATGTTTTAATAAAAAAAGCTTTTTGTTTCATACCCACCTACATAACCTGCGGAAGAGCAATATTTGGTTTTGATATATAATCTGCAATACTCCCTAGAAGGCCAAAAAGATCTGCGGCCATTTCCTCTGGATATCGCAGAACGACAACCCCGTCTACACCCTGAAAACTCGAAAGGATTGCCAAGTTATCGTATCCCTCGAGAATAAATTTCAAAAAATGAAATTTTCCCGGTGAAATGAGCAGATACACCTCACGTAATCTAGCCATTATAGTTTCCTAACACCCCACAAGAAGGTATAAGTGCCTTGGCGATTGTTTTAAGTTCCTCATATCAAAACACTCTCGAAATTTATTTTTTTATGACAGACCTTCTGGAGTAAGGCACTAAACAGCGAGGGTGGCGTCGATTTTTTTCATTTTCCCGGCATTTATCTCCAGAAGAGGGGAGACAACTTCCAGGATGAATTCCTCTGTCTGCTCCTTCGCGCGACCGGTAAATTGTGAATAATCACTGACCATGGCCTCAAGTTCCTGCAGAGAGAAGGGGACACGATCGTCTCCGGCCAATCGGGCGAACAGGTCGTTTTCCTGGCCTTGCTCCTTGACAACCTTGCCGGCCGCCAAAGAATGCTCCTTAACAACTTCGTGCATTTCCTGCCGACTTTCACCTCGTTTGACCGCTTCCATGAGTATTTTTTCGGTGGCCATGAAGGGCAACTCAGCCATCAGATGTTTCTTGATTTGCGCTGGGAAAACAACCATATCTGAGGTTATATTAATAAACAACTTCAAGATAGCGTCTGCCAGAAGAAAGCTCTGTGGGATATCCATTCTTCTTATGGCAGAATCGTCCAGGGTCCTTTCAAACCATTGATTACTGTAGGTCGAGGAAAAATTCTGCGGCAGGGCCATTAACTTCCGAGCCAGGCCGGTAAGCCTTTCAGATCGCATAGGATTTCTTTTATATGCCATGGCCGAAGATCCGGTCTGGTTCTTTTCAAACGGTTCTTCCTGTACTTTAAGATTTGACAGAAGCCGAAGATCAACAGCGAACTTATGGGCAGTAGCGCCGATTCCGGCCAGGGTTTCGGCGAGTTTCATGTCGAGCTTTCGCGTATAGGTCTGTCCGGTGACCGCAAAAGTATCGGTAAAACCTAGCTTGTTTGCCACCAGAAGATCGAGCTCACGAACCTTTTTATGATCGCCCTTGAATAACTCTAAAAAAGTAGCCTGCGTACCAACGGTACCTTTGGCTCCACGTGCCTTGATGTGGTCGAGATAGGTATCAATATAGTCCAAATCCATTATCAGGTCCTGAAGATACAGGGTATTGCGCTTGCCGACGGTGGTCGGCTGAGCCGGCTGGTAATGCGTAAAACCAAGTGTTGGTAACGCCTTGTATTGTATGCAAAACTTTGAAAGATTTTTGATAACCTGCAGCACAGAGGACCGAATGTACTGCATGGCAGACCGCTGAATCAGAAGATCTGTATTGCAAACAACAAACTGAGAAGTCGCCCCAAGATGAATAATACCTGCGGCCTTTGGACATTTGAGGCCAAATTCGTAGACATGGGCCATAACGTCATGGCGAATTTCTTTTTCTTTTTGTGCGGCCAGGTCGAAGTCTATGTTGGAAATATTTGTCCGCATCTCGTTTAACATTTCTTCGGTGACGAGATCGGTCAGACCAAGTTCAAACTGTGCCTCGGCAAGGGCCAGCCAACATTTGCGCCAGGTAGTGAATTTAGTCTTTTCCGAAAAAAGCTGCTGAATTTCGAGGCTGGTATAACGACTGACAAGTGGCTCTTGATAAATTTCACGGGACATAAGGCGCTCCGAATGACATTAGTTATATATAAACAAATACCTGAGTAGAAAGAGTTAGGAGCCGTTCCAGGTTTACCTTTGGCCATTTTATTTGTTCGACAACGGCTTAGTTACTGAAAATCTGGGCAAGGTATTGGAAAAGCCTGTTTGACCATGCCATCTATAGCATCTTTACCCCCAAAAAAAAACCCAGGATATAGCTCTTTTCGCCGATGTAACCCACCAAAATAACCTTCCATCAAATATGTCGCATAATGTATATTATGTTTATATAAATTATTGTTGTTTGAATACAGACCATTATCTTGTTTAAATGATGAACATTACCCTGATGTTCAAGGAAATTTATAAAATGAATATTCTTCTAGAAATGAACGGGTGCATACTCCCCTCGACAAACATTGCCTATACCGGACTTAAACAAAAACCTGAGGTTTTCAAATCGGCTTGAATGTTTAGTTCCCGAGACTGGCGAAATTGATTTTTTTGTTGTTTTTTTAATTTTTACTCTCTTAAAGAGAGATGACCCTTATTTGCCAGTTGACGGTACCGCGAAATCTGTTCATTGTCGGAGTGTAAGTCATATTTCTTTTCGGTTGCTTCTGGACATCATCAAGATGTTTTCCCAGGCTAAAGCCAATTCCTTTGACATTGCTATATTTTCCCCGAATAGTGACCTGTAAGTGTTCGGAATTAGGTCCAACAGCTCGAGAATCAATTATTGTCACTGCCGGATCCTGAAAAATTGGCTGTGGATTTCCAGGACCAAAAGGCTCCAAAAGCCGCAGGCAATTCAAATGGTTATTATCCATTATTAACTCGGTGGAACAACGGATATCATAAGTTTTTCTTGTTGCGACACGCCTCTCGTGCATTGCCTGTCTGACAAAGCCGCAGAAATCTGTCTCAAAACCGACAATATTATCGAGAGATACGGTCAAACCGGCGGCCATTTCATGGCCACCAAACCTTTTAATCCATTTCGCGCATTGGGTAAATATACCGACGATATTTACACCTTCGACAGATCTCGCTGAGCCAGTAAAAAATATTTGCCCATCAGGATGGGTATTTTTTGCAAAAACAATGGCTGGAACCTGAAACATATCAACCAGCCTCGATGCAACTATCCCGGCTACACCTTGATGGAGATCCCCTTTCACAATGACACATTTGTCCCGTTCCACCAGCGCAGCGTTTATCGAAGTTAAAGCTATTTCTAAGTTGTCACTGCTGATCTTTTTCCTTTCCGTGTTTAATTCAGTCATCTGTTGCGCAAGTTTTACAGCTCTTTTGCGATTTTGAGTTGTCAGAAGTTCAACAACAAGTTTACTCTTTCCCAGTCTACCGGCCGCATTTATTTTTGGTCCGAGCAGATAGCCAATGTCCTCAGAAGTGATATGACCTCCCAAAATTTCGCAAGACTCGAGCAGTTCCTGTAAGCCGATAAATTGCGGTTCCAGCAGCGCCTCAAGTCCTCCTCGCACTAAAATTCTGTTGGTGTCGGTGAGGTCGACAACATCGGCTATTGTGCCAAGTGCCACAAATGCTAGATATCGCTTGAGGTTAATTTTACCTGTCACATCAAGTCCACAACTATGCGCAGAAAGTTTCGCCCGAATTCCGGCTGCCAGGTAAAACGCAACCCCTACCCCGGCAAGGTGTTGACCGTGAAAACCACAGGAGGGTTGCGATGGATTAAGCACAAGACAGTCCGGTATCGACTCTTCGGGCAGGCTATGGTGGTCTGTTACAATAACCTTTCCACCGATTTTTTTTATAATTTCTATCTGTTGAAAGTTCGAAACACCGCAGTCCACCGTAATGAGCAGAAACTCGTCAGACAGAATGTTGCTTCTTCGGTCGAGAAACCATTTTGAGTTCAGTCCATACCCTTCGGTTAATCTGTCTGGAATATGCCACGTAACTTCCGTTCCCAATTCCCGAAAAAAATTTACCAGAAGTGCTGTTCCCGTGGTCCCGTCAACATCGTAATCGCCCCAGATAATAATTTGCTTCTTTGCTGTAAGATATTCCACCGCCAGTTCCGCTGCCGCCGGAAGATTTTTCATCAATTGGGGTTGCGGCAGGTCGGCCAGCGCTGGATGGAGAAATTTGGCGGCCGCTTCATCCCCTACTATTCCTCTTGCTTCGAGGTATTCTCTATAGACGGCCGGAATGTTTTTGTTCATAATTCCATCAAAGATTGTGTGGTAAACCAGTCGTCAACAATCTGGAGAATTTTTTGCTTTTCTGCGACATCAAACCACTGCAGGGCGGTGAGTTTAGAAAACCAAGTGTACTGCCTCTTGGCATATCTCCGTGTATCTCGGGCAAGAAGCCGTACCGCCTCTTCCTTGGTCCAGCGACCTTGTATGTAATTGATAATGTGCCGATACCCTATCGAACCAAATGGTTTTAAATTCGGATCGTAGCCCATGTCCAGCAGTCCTCGAACCTCCACTTCCAGGCCATCTTCAAGCATCATGGTACATCGTTTGTTTATCCGCTGGTAAAGATGTGTTCGATCCGTGGTCAGCCCTATTTGCAGGGCATTCTTCAAGAGTACGCTCGGGGTCTGTTGCTGGTGGGTTTCTATATGTTTTGACCACGGTATACCTGAAACATAAAAAACCTCCAGGGCCCGCAATAATCGTTGACTGTCATTGACATGGATTCTTTCGGCGGAAAATTTGTCACATAGATATAATTCTTCATGTAATTTCGATGCTCCTTCGGCAACCAATCTCTCTTGTAATATCCGCCTGGTGTCCTCATCAACAGGAACCCCCGGGAAGATGCCCTCAAGCAGGGCTCGCAGGTAAAGACCGGTTCCTCCGGTCAGTAAGGGGATTTTTCCGCGGGAGTGTATATCTCGTATGGCTCGCAGTCCATCGGCCGCAAACTGCGCCGCGTCATAATTTACATCCGGATCGACAATATCAATCAGATGATGCGGCACCTCTCTTCGCTCAGCCAGCGATGCCTTGGCCGTACCTATATCCATATGCCGGTAAACCTGCATGGAATCAACACTGACGATCTCGCAAGCATATCGACGGGAAAGGATTAATGAGAGATCTGTTTTGCCGATGGCTGTCGGGCCGACCAGGACCAGACAAGGCTGTACTATTGGTTCAGGTATCACGGCACCTCTATAAATGTTAATTCAGTCGTTAAACTGGCGGCACGCCGAGCACCTATTCCATGTAAATTTTGTAGATCCAGACTATTTTTCAATGGGCCGAACTGTTCACGGTATGAAACAATCGTGTCGGCCAGTGCAGGTCCGATACCTTTGATGGTCATGAGTAACTCCTTGTCTGCACTGTTGATTGGCACCGGCAGAAAGAAGAAGGGAGTGTAAGGTGCCGGAACAGGTGTATCACCCCGGCCTGAACCTTTTGCCACAACTATCTGATTTGGTTGTATAAAATCAAGATACTTGTGTGGTCCATTGCCCATTTTTTCTTTTAATAAAGGGCAATGGGGAACAGCCATCAGGTCATAGAGCAAAAGACCGAACAGCAGGCAAAGCATTACCGTTAAACGGCCGTCCCCTGAAATAGCCCGTTGCAAATCACTCAAAATCACACCCACCGCTTCGGCGAAATGGTTGGTCGTCCAAACGACCAACCATTTCGACACATTAAAATTGACAACCTGCCTCTGAAAATACAACTTTTACTGCCGTCAGGTCGGACGCCTGCTTTATTTTCGTTGTTTTCGTCAAGTGCAAGAGGTATATAGCATACTCTTGTAATCATTAATAACAGTCCTGCGGTTTCCTGACATGAATACTCCTCGCCCCTTCAATATTGTTCTCGTGGAACCTGAAATTCCCCCGAACACCGGTTCCATAGCCAGACTTTGTGGAGCGACAAATTCGATACTGCATCTGATACATCCTCTGGGATTTTCAACCGATGATAAACATCTTAAACGTGCCGGCCTCGATTACTGGCAACATGTTGACATTCGCCATTGGGAAAACCTCGACATATTTCTGCAGGCCCAAAAAGAACTTGAACTCTTTTTCTTTACCACCAAAGTCACTAAAGTATACAGCGAAGCACATTTTACGCCAGGATGCTTTTTAATTTTCGGAAAAGAGACAAAGGGCTTACCGGCAGACATACTTCACTTGTATCAAGACAGATGCTATACCCTGCCGATGGAAAATCCCCATATCCGCAGCTTGAACCTTGCCATGACTGCCGGCATTGTCTTATATGAGGCAGTCCGACAATGTTCCGACAAATAACAAAATTCACAGGTGTTCGCTGGAAAATTTGACCAAATTTAATTGATTCCTCTTTATCTTCCAATTTAAAAACCAACCACAGGAGAAATGACCAATGGCTGATCGTGTATTTAATTTTAGTCCCGGACCTGCAACACTCCCCTATGAAGTATTGCAGAAAGCCAGCCAGGATATTGTTAATTTTCAGGAAACTGGTATTGGCCTTATCGAAATCAGTCACCGCTCAAAAGAATTTATGGCGGTGGCCGATGCAGCTGAGGCCAGCCTGCGTGAGCTGATGCATATTCCAGACAACTACAAGGTCTTGTTTCTGCAGGGCGGCGCCTCAACTCAATTTTTTATGATTCCTATGAACCTCCTGGGCAAAGGGAAAAAGGCCACCTACCTCAATACCGGTACCTGGTCGAAAAAGGCCATCAAGGAAGCACAGCTGTTTGGCGAAATCGAGGTCGCCTTCTCGAGTGAAAAAAGCAATTTTAATCGGGTGCCGAAGCATGATGAATATACCGTTGCTGAAGACTCTGAGTATCTGTACTACGTCACCAATAACACCATTTACGGGACTGAATTTGCTGAAACGCCGGTGAGTGAAAAGATGCTCATTAGTGATATGAGCTCAGATATCCTGTCACGCCCGGTGGACGTCTCCAAATTTGGTCTTATTTTTGCCGGAGCTCAGAAAAACCTCGGACCAGCGGGAGTCACCATTGTCATCATTCGAGAAGATCTGCTCGACAGGACACCGGCCGGCACCCCAACCATGCTCGCCTACAAAACCCATGCAGACAAGGGATCCATGTTTAACACCCCTCCCTGTTTTGCTATTTATGTCGTCGGCGAAGTATTGAAATGGCTGAAAAAAATTGGCGGTGTTGCAGCGATTGAAAAAATCAACCGAGAAAAGGCAGACCTCCTCTATGGTGCGATAGACAGCGGCGATTATTATCGGGGACACGCGGAAAACGATTCTCGATCACTCATGAACATCGCTTTCAACCTGCCCACCCCGGAACTCGAGGCAAAATTTATTGCCAAAGCTACGGCAATGGGCCTCAACGGTCTGAAGGGGCATCGCTCAATCGGCGGTTGCCGCGCATCTATTTACAATGCTTTTCCCGTCGAAGGTGTCGTCAAGCTCGTTGCGTTTATGAAGGATTTTGCGGCAAAAAATCCGGCGGCCTGAAACGAGTTCTTATGAATTATGTAGGTCATGTCATCCGACCGCCCAGCGAGGCGAACGCCATCATTCTCCAGGTGACGGTCGGATGTTCCTATAATAAATGCACCTTTTGCGGTGCTTATAAAGATACTGCGTTCCAGCTGAAACCAATAGAGACGATTGAAGCCGACCTGGCCTTCGCCAAAGTGCATTGCCGCAGACACAATCGTCTTTTTCTGGCCGACGGCGATGTGCTGATACTGTCACAGAGAAGGCTTGTCCAGCTTTTCCGCAAGATTCATCAGCATCTTCCCTGGATAAACAGAATTTCACTGTACGGCAATGCCAGATCCATACGAAATAAAAGCAGTAAGGAGCTACTGGAACTGAAATCGATGGGTCTTGACCGCGTTTATATGGGGCTTGAGAGCGGCTGCGATACGGTTTTGCAGCATGTTAACAAAGGAGAGACCGGACAAACCATGACGGCAGCAGGGAGAAAAATAAGGGCGGCCGGGATTTTTCTCTCGGTGACTACCCTTCTCGGCCTTGGCGGCATCGCTTTATCATCTGAACACGCGACGCGGACAGCGGAAGTGTTAAATAAAATGGCGCCCCATCAGATTGCCGCCCTCACCCTGATACCACTCGAAAACACCGCACTCGGCAAGGAGGTGGCTGCCAATACATTTATCTTGCCGACCGCCACGGAAATATTGCACGAACTCAAGCTGCTCATTGCCCATTTAGATGGCATCACGTGTCAATTCCATGCCAATCATGCCTCAAGCTATTTGCCCCTTGCCGGCCGACTGCCGCGCGACAAGGACACCCTGCTCGCGGCCATTGATATGGCCTTGACGGGGGCCATTCCTCTAGTCCCTGATTACCGGAGGGCGCTATGAGTATTGCACAGAAAACAGATTTGAAAAACCTCACCCAGGAAGGTCTCATTGAGTACGCCGAGAGCCTCGGACAACCGGCATTTCGTGGTAAACAGATAATGGGCTGGCTGTATCGACCGGGAATTGCTGCATTTTCCCAGATGACCGATCTTGCCAAGGTCTTCAGGAAGTTATTAGAAGAAAATGCCTACATTTCTCAATTCTCCGACACCATCATTGAAAAGGCCAGCGACGGCTGTGTCAAATTTGGTTTCCGGCTCAGCGATGGATATCTTATTGAATCAGTGCTTATCCCGGAGCCGGACCGAAACACCCTGTGCATTTCCTCCCAGGTGGGTTGCGCCATGGGCTGTGCCTTCTGTCTCACCGGCACCATGGGCTTTACCAGAAACCTCACTCCTGCGGAAATTGTCAATCAGATATGCGCCGTACGGGATTATCTGCTGACCCAACCTCCGGGAAGTCTTCTTGGTCCCGATCATGTCACCAATGTTGTCTATATGGGCATGGGCGAACCACTCAACAACCTGGACAATGTTCTGGCTTCTCTGTCTATTATTATGGAACAGAAGGGACTGGATATTTCCGGCAGAAAAATAACCGTCTCAACCTGCGGAATAGTACCAAAGATCAGAGAGTTTGGCGAAAAATCTCCAGTCAATCTCGCCATCTCGCTGCACGCAACAAATGATGCGGTGCGCAGCAGTTTGATGCCGGTGAACAAGCGCTATCCCCTTGATGAACTGCTCGCCGCCTGCCGTGACTTTCCCATGCCGAAAAGAAAGAGGATAATGTTTGAATACACCCTGTTACAAGGTATCAATGACTCCAGTGCCGATGCCCGCGAGCTGGCCCGAAAACTCCGGGGCATTCCCTGCAAAATCAATCTGCTCGCCTATAACGAGTCTCCGGCTCTGCCATTCTCAAGCCCGTCGAGAGAGAAGCTGCTGATCTTTCAGAAAATACTCATCGATGCCCATTACACCGTATTTATCAGAAACAGCCGCGGCACGGATATCTCTGCCGCTTGCGGGCAACTTGCAACGGGTGAACATTGACCGCGGGATTCGCATCGAACCCCGCCTTCCACCGGTGTTACCCCCTGGGCGGGGCGCTATAAGCCATACAAAATCACAATATTCAGACAACCTATCAAAAACCCCAGCAGCGCCCCGAACAGGTTGATATATTTGAACTGTTCCTGCATGATTGACAAGAGAAGTCCTTCGAGTTTCAAGATATCAAGAGAATTGACCTTTTCCCTGACAATTTCACGAATATTTAATGATTCAACCAGGCCGGGAACCTCGTTTTCCAGCATTGTTGAAGCCATCTTTTGCAGGGATTTCGCCCAGCCCTCTCTCACCCCGGCAGGAACAAGCCTAGCGAGCTTGCCAAGTCGTTTCTGCATGAGCGATTCAATAAGGGAATCGACGATACAATCAATGGTTTTCAAGGTATTCTGGGCCTGTAGAAGCTCGCGTATTTCTTTTTTCAGCCAGTCTTTGCTGGCAAACATCGCCTGCTCACCAAGTAAATCGATGAGGACCTGCCGTAGACTAAGCGCACCGGAATCGATATGATTTTCAATAGTTGTTTTGATCATGGAGGTAAGCGTTGCGGTTACCTGCTCACCACGTATCAAACTCAAGAGTTGCTGTGTACACTGGGAGCAGAACTCTTCGACAGCCGCTTCATTTTCCGTTTTGATGTAACTGACTATCGGTCTCTGTGCAAATTCACGGCTTCTTTCCTGTAAAATGGCGGCAACACGCAGCTGTACTTCCTCCGACTGGAGCCAGGCAACGATAGCATCATTTTTTTCAAGAAGATATTCCTGTATTCTCTCCTCGACCGTCTCCATCGGCAAAAACCCCCGGACCATGTCAGCCATCGAGCCAAGGGAATTTATAAAATTATCAACACCGCCGCAGGCACCTTTAACTATTTTATCACGAACATCCGGCTCACTGACAAGTAATGCAATCTTTGCCAGGAAGGCCGGCACCTGTTTCTCTATCATTGCCACAGACAGTTCGTGCAGGGAGGCCGGTAGAATATCCGCAAGTGACTTTTCCTGCTGCAACGTACTGTAGACCTTCTGATGGACAAAATCTTCCACCCATTGTTCCATTGCCTCGCCGGCAAACATTCTGGAGATATTTTTCTCGACAAAGCCGTACGACTGTTCACGGCTGGTGCCGCAAATAACTGCACCGATGTCCTGTTCAAGAAATACATCCAGTCGATGATCAATTGCCGCATCGACGGTATCGGCAAATTCCTGCGAGTGAATAAAGGTATGAATGTGTTCTTTCAGCTGATAACGTATCGTTCTGGTGCCGATATCAAAATAAACCTTAAATTTCTGCGGAACAGTCGAAGCGACGGTACCCAGATCCTTTTGCAGCACCCCATCCACCCTCTTCTGGATAAGATGATAGAGATGCTTCTGGAACACTTCATGCTGCAGCCCTTTGCCTATTTCTTTGCTGGTAAGGAGGTGATCGCCAACGACTTCTCCCATGTTCACAGCCAGTTCAAGTCGCTTGGCAGGAATAACACCTGGGGTCATCGGTACCCTGAATGCGCCGATCTTCCAGGCTTTTAACGGACGAAAGAGCATTCTGATAGCTATTCGATTGGTCAGATAACCAATGAAGGCTCCGACCAAAGGAGGGGTGAGATATTTGACATAGGGGAGCAATTCAGGTGAAAGATAGGACATATTGTTGCAACTCCAAAGGATTATGAACGACTATATCAGCGTTGTTTTCAGTGAGTTCCTGCACACTCCGAAATCCCCAGGAGACTCCGGCCGTCATCATATCAGCAGCCTTGCCGGTTTTAATATCCACGCCTGAATCGCCGACAAAAAGCGTCTCCTGCGGGCGAACATTGAGCTGTGCGGCTATCGCCAGGGCAACGGTCGGATCCGGTTTTTTCGGAACCCCCTCCCGTTGGCCATGTACAATGGAAAACTGTCCCCGGGGGAAAAATTCATCGACGAAAAGTTTGGTGAATGCATCGGGTTTATTGGATAAAACAGCTAATTTTACGCCGTGCATCTTCAGCGTCGCTACCATATCATTAATGCCTGCATAGGGGCAACTTTTTCTCTTCCAGTTGCGCGAGTATCGTTCTTCAAATGATGCACAACATTTTTCAACAAGAATCGCTTCTGTTCCAACCGGGACAATTCTCTTTATCAGTGTGTGTAGACCATCACCGACAAAATTTCTATAAGCAACCGTGGGATGTGTTGGAAATTCATACTCTCGGAGCAGTTCATTACAGGTGTCCGCAAGGTCGGTCAAGGTATCAAGAAGAGTGCCGTCTAGATCAAATATTATTGATAAGCAAGTCATGTCACAAGGTATTAAAGGGATTATGGGCAGTTAGTAAGAATGTTTGACTAAGTGGTAAGTGTTAGAGCAAAAAATGTCATCACCCTAAAAGGAAAAAACCAACATTTCTATTTCTTTTTTAATTTTTTTTTATATTATCAGGACAATCAAAAAATTACAGTAACTCATAAATTTTCACCGAAGGTGTGCTTATGTGGTTTGTCAGGTTTTTAACGTCCTCAATCGGCAAGAAATTCTTAATGGCAACCACCGGGTTGTTGTTATTTTTATTTCTCTGTACCCATGTGGCGGGTAATGCCACAATCTTTATGAGCAGTGAGGTTTTTCAGAGCTATGCTGATGAGCTTCACAGTCACCCACTGATTGTTCTTGTTTTCAGTTTATCGCTACTTCTGGTCTTTTTAGCCCATATCGCCGTCGGCCTCTTCCTCTTCTTTGAAAACCGACAGGTAAGCAATTCCCGCTACGCCGTGACCACGCGGGTTGTTAAAAACTCGTTTGCCTCGGCAACGATGCCCTACACGGGACTCTTCATTCTTGCCTTTCTTTTTGTACATATTTTCGGATTCACCTTCTCTCCTGCACATACACCGATATCGGTTACCGTTCAAGAGCTGTTGAGCAATTTCTTTTACGCACTCTTTTACATTGCAGCCTTCATTGCCTTGACCATTCATCTCAGTCACGGATTCTGGAGCATGCTGCAGACATTTGGCGTGAATCATCCCCGTTACAATACGCTTATCGCCCGACTTACTCTTATTATTCCACTGTTTTTCCTGTTAATTTTCGGAGGCATTGCCTTCTACTTCATGAGCGGACTCGGGGCATCATATTAAGAATAGTCCCACTCCAGGTATGAAAAATATGTGCAACTGAAAGTTGTTAAGGAATTTCACCTAAAGAAACTAGCCAAGGTTTTGAAAATATGGAACTTAATTCTCGTGTACCTTCCGGTCCTCTTGAAGAAAAATGGAATAATCACCGTTTTTCCAATAAACTTGTCAATCCTGCCAACAGAAGAAAATTCAGTGTGATAGTCGTCGGCACCGGCCTTGCCGGAGCCTCCGCCTCAGCTACCCTGGCTGAACAGGGGTATCAGGTGAAAACATTTTGCATCCAGGACAGCCCGAGACGTGCCCACTCCATTGCCGCGCAGGGAGGCATTAACGCTGCCAAAAATTACCAAAATGATGGCGATTCAGTACACCGCCTGTTCTATGATACTATTAAAGGCGGTGACTTTCGGGCAAGAGAAGCCAACGTCCACAGATTGGCTGAGGTAAGCACGGAAATCATTGATCAATGTGTCGCCCAGGGCGTTCCATTTGCGCGGGAATATGGCGGCACACTGGCCAACAGATCTTTTGGCGGAGCCCAGGTTTCAAGGACATTTTATGCCCGTGGGCAAACCGGTCAGCAACTCCTTTTAGGTGCATACGGTGCACTGTCGAGGCAGATTCACGCCGGCAAAGTAAAGATGTATACCCGTCGGGAAATGATGGACGTGGTCGTGGTCGATGGCCGAGCCAGAGGAATCACCACTCGAAATATCATGACCGGTGAGATCGAAAGTTTCTCTGCCGATGTGGTCATTCTGGCCACCGGCGGCTACGGTAATGTCTATTTCCTCTCGACCAATGCCATGGCTTCCAACGTTACCGCCGCCTGGCGAGCTTACAAACGTGGAGCTGGATTTGCCAATCCTTCCTTTGTGCAGATTCATCCGACCTGTATTCCAGTCCATGGGGATTACCAGTCCAAACTCACCTTGATGAGTGAGAGTCTTCGCAATGACGGCCGGGTCTGGGTGCCCAAAAAGATAGGTGACACACGTAAACCAGTTGATATTCCCGAGGCTGAACGGGATTACTACCTTGAAAACAAATATCCAAGTTTTGGTAATCTTGTTCCCCGTGATGTCGCTTCAAGAAATGCCAAGGAACAATGTGACCTTGGAAAAGGTGTTGGCGGAACCGGACTTGCTGTCTACCTCGATTTTTCTGAGGCCATCAAGCGCGATGGGAAAGACACTATTTTCAAGAAATACGGCAATCTGTTCCAGATGTATGAAAAGATAACCGATAGCAATCCGATGATCGAACCGATGATGATCTACCCGGCGGTACACTACACCATGGGGGGACTCTGGGTCGATTACGATTTGATGACGACCATTCCCGGTCTGTTTGCCATCGGAGAATGTAATTTCTCCGACCATGGCGCCAACCGACTCGGCGCCAGTGCCCTAATGCAGGGGCTGGCCGATGGCTACTTTGTTATTGCTACCTCGGTTGCCCACTATCTTGGGACCAATACCCTGACCAAAGTCAGTGAACACGACACGCCCTTTATTGATTCAAGACGAGGGGTGGAAGACCGGATCGCAAAATTGCTGAAAAACAGTAGCGGTGGCCCCGCAGGGAAGTTTACCGTTGATGAAATTCACAAGGAACTCGGTAAATTGATGTGGGACAACTGTGGTATGGCCAGAAACAAGCAGGATCTGGAAAAAGCTCTACTGGAATTGCCGCATATCAAACAGAAATTTTGGGATTATGTTTATATTCCCGGCACACCAAAAGAAATCAATCAATCTTTGGAACGGGCTGGTCGTGTCGCCGATTTTCTGGAATTTGCCGAAATCATGATCAGAGATGCCCTGGCCCGGGAGGAATCCTGCGGCTGCCATCTCAGAGAAGAGAGTCAGACCGAAGAAAATGAAGCAAAACGGGATGATGCTAACTACTCGCACGTTTCCGTCTGGGAGCATCTCGGCGAAGAAAAAGAGCCGGCAATGCATAAAGAACAACTTACTTTCGAATTTGTGACTCCCAGTCAGAGAAGTTATAAGTAAGGCTCCTGAGATTTACGGAGACTTTAAACTGAACTCTTAAGGTATAGACAACATGAGCAGCATTAACCTGACGCTAAAGATCTGGCGACAAGCGAATAGTGACGCACTGGGCAATTTGGAGATGTATACTCTCGACTCCATCAGCACGGATATGTCGTTTCTCGAAATGCTTGACGTACTTAATGAAAAACTCACTAAGGAAGGAAAGGATCCTGTTGCCTTTGACCATGATTGTCGCGAAGGTATTTGCGGAATGTGTGGTGCGATTGTTGATGGTGTCGCCCATGGGCCTGAAAAGGAAGTTACTCTTTGTCAACTGCACATGCGACATTTTCAAAGCGGCGACACGATCGTCATTGAACCCTTTCGATCAAGAGCCTTTCCAATCAAAAAAGACCTGCTTATCGATCGTTCCGCATTAGATCGTATAATCCAGTCAGGGGGCTATGTCTCGGTCAATACCGGGGGAACTCCAGACGGCAACAGCATTCCCATCTCCTCGCAGCAGGCCGAACTGGCTATGGACGCGGCAGCGTGTATTGGTTGTGGCGCCTGTGTCGCCAGTTGCCCAAATGGGGCAGCCATGCTCTTTGCCAGTGCAAAGATTTCCCAGCTTTGCCTACTGCCTCAGGGGCAGGTCGAACGCAAGCAACGCGCTTTGGCGATGGTGGCGCAAATGGATGAGGAAGGCTTTGGTAATTGTACCAATTACAAGGAATGTGAGGCGGTCTGTCCAAAAGGCATATCCATTCGAAATATCGCCAGATTGAATAAAGAGTATCTCAAGGCCATGCTCACCGAGGGATAGATCACAATTGCTAGAATTTGGTTACAGCTGTTAACCTGCTCAGCGCTTCTCCTGGCACCGAGCAGGTTTTTTTATCGCCAACACTTTGTCGTTTAATCTCGAACAGTTGCATTTTCTCGCAACCAGATACCATATTTCCTATGGCCTATGATGTTATTATTGTTGGTGCAGGCCCGGGGGGCCTGGCGTGTGCCGAGATCACCGCTTCAGAAGGGCTGAAAACCCTTGTTCTGGAGCGTAAGCAGGTCATCGGTAAAAAAGTGTGCGCCGGAGGCGTGACCTGGAACGGTCTGGTAAAAAAAGTGCCGATCGCTCTCTCCGAGAGGCAATTTGCCACCCAGCATATTTTTACCCGCCATCAAAAAATCACTGTTGCTGCATCAACACCAATAATAGCCACGGTCAACCGCGAAAAACTTGGCCAGGAGATGGGGCGTAAGGCAATCCAGGCTGGAGCGGAGATACGCCTTGGCTGCCAGGTCACGGCAATCAACGGCAACACAGTTAATTTTCTGGATATTTCGACAAAGAAAGTGCAGCAGCTGAGCTTCTCCTCCCTGGTCGGGGCTGACGGATCGTCTTCTCTGGTCAGACGGCATCTCGGAATTCCTGTGCGTAATATCGGCATTGGTATCAACTATCAGCTCTCCGGTAAGTATCCGGATATGGCATGGCACCTCGACAGCGCTTTATTTAAAAGCGGTTATGCCTGGGTTTTCCCTCATCAAGAGACCGTATCTGTCGGGGCCTATGTTGATGCCAGAGTAATGCAGGCAAAAAAATTACAAGAAAATCTCTTTAAATGGGCGAAAAAGTCCGGTTACCCGCTTTCTACCCAGAAGGGAGAAGCAGAACGTATAAATTTTGATTACCGCGGCTTTCGGTTCAAAAATATTTTTCTCATTGGCGATGCCGCCGGGCTGGCCTCAGGACTGACGGGAGAAGGCATCTACCCGGCGATTGTTTCAGGAGAGGAGGTAGCGAGATGTATTGCTCATCCCGGTTTCAATCCAGTCGAACTGCAAAAGATGATTAAAAATCATACTCGACATAGTAGAATGGTCTCTCTACTTGGAAAAAACAACCTCTTATCAACTTTTCTTGCTGAAATGGTCGCCTTTAGTTTAAAGAACAAACTCCTGAATTTTACTGCTGCTGAAATGGCCCACTGATTTAATTCGGTAAAAACCACCCCAGATTGTCAATGAAACATACAAAGAGTCGTAAACTGCTTATCGGCAATAGCCTGTTTATTCTCATTCTCGCAGCTATCCTTGTTTTTCTTCTCAATGCACCGAAGGAGACAACCTCACCCCTTCCCCATGATGCAATCCATAGCCGTTTCCATGACATCAAAGGGAAAAAGGAGGCGGAAAAATTCTGCCTGGAATGCCATGATCAGGATAAAGAGTCCCCGCTTCCCAAGGGGCATCCCCCAAAATATCGCTGTCTCTTTTGCCACAAACGACTCTAATGCCAAGGTTGATGGCCAGAGGCATGTACGACACGGCTCCTACCTACTTTTTGAGGCAATCTCAAAGACATCACGGGAAAGATCTTTTATCATTAAGATTCTATCGAGCTCCTGACGCATCAATTTTTGCCGCTCGGCATCATATCGTCGCCAGCTAATTAATGGTGTCACCAGCCGAGCGGCAATTTGAGGATTAATGGCATTTAACTCTTCGATCTTTTCAGCTAAAAACCGATAGCCAGCCCCATTCTTCTCATGAAACCGTACATGGTTGCCGGAACAGAAAGTGCCGATCAGGGCTCTTACCTTATTCGGATTGAACATAGAAAAAGACCGATGTGAAGTGAGTTGCACTACAGCATCTAAGGTGTTTTCGAGAGTTGACGAGGCCTGCAGGATAAACCATTTATCGAGCACCAAAGGATCATCGATCCATTTTTCATAAAAATCCCCCAGGGCATCCTCTTTCATTGCATGATCCAGGTTGACCAGCTGAGACAGAGCGGCGATTGAATCGGTCATATTGGTCGCTTGCCGGTATTGGTGGTAGCATAACTCCTGAATTTCTTTCGGCAGTGGGTCCAGGGCCATGAGATAGGCAAGCGAAATGTTTTTTAAACTCCTCCGGCCCATCGCTTCCGGAGTGATGGCATAGTCCCCTTCGTCTTTATGGTTATGGTAGAGGGTAAGGAAATGGTGTTTATTTCTTTTGGCCAGTTCTTTTTTTACGAGTTGTCGGGCATCATGCAGCGCATCCGGATCAATAACCGCCATTTCCTGCGCGAGAGTCGTTTCCGCCGGTAACTGCAGGGAAAGGGCCAGATGAGCAGGGTCATCAATAGTGCCTTGCAGGCTGGCGGAAACAGCCTCAAAGTACAGTTCATCGATCGATAGGGTCTGCTTGTTCTGCAAGCTACCTACTATCTCAAGGATTACCTCGGCCGCCAGGCGGGTTGCCGCATCCCAGCGATTAAAAAGGTTTGCATCGGCACGGCTGAGCAGTGCCAGTTCTTGGCGGGACAGGAAGCTTTCGACCCGCACCGGCGCGGAAAAATCCCGCAAAAATGAAACGATAGGCTTTTCCTTAATGTTTTGAAAAGTAAAAAGCTGCTCTCTCTCCTGCAGCTGCAGAATGGCCGACCCATTTGAATCATTTGACGAATCATACGACGCAGCAGAGGTGTCGAGCAGGTCGCGGCCGTCAGAGCCAAGAAGACCGATCATCACAGGTATGTGAAAAGGCTTTTTGGCCGTTTGCCCTGGGGTGTCCGGGCAGCTTTGCCTGATGAGCAGTTTATATTCCGCCTGTTCTTTATTCCACTCCCCTTTCACCTGCAAAACCGGGGTACCGGCCTGACTGTACCAGTTTTTGAATTGGTTCAGATCAATCCCTGATGCGTCACTCATGGCGGCGACAAAGTCGTCACAGGTGACAGCTTGACCATCATGCCGGGAAAAATAAAGGTCCATACCCTTGCGAAACAACTTCGGGCCAAGCAGGGTGTGCAGCATGCGGATGACCTCCGCCCCTTTATTATAGACGGTAGTGGTATAAAAATTATTGATTTCCTGGTAGGAATCGGGACGAACCGGATGGGCCATGGGGCCGGCATCTTCTTTAAATTGAAAATTTTTCAAAAGCCGCACATCGTCGATTCTCTGGACACTCCTGGAATTCATATCGGCCGAAAATTCCTGATCGCGAAAAACCGTGAGCCCCTCTTTCAGACTGAGCTGAAACCAATCGCGACAGGTGACCCGGTTGCCGGTCCAGTTATGGAAATATTCATGGCCGATGACGCCTTCAATGCCGAGAAAATCCTGATCAGTGGCGGTCTGCTCGGTTGAGAGCACATACTTTGAATTAAAGATGTTTAAGCCCTTATTTTCCATAGCGCCCATATTAAAATCATCGACGGCAACGATCATAAAGGTATCCAGATCGTATTCAAGGCCAAAAACCTCCTCGTCCCAGCGCATGGCTTTTTTCAGGGAAAGCATGGCATGGGCGCATTTGTCTTTGTTTCTCTCTTCGACAAAAATTTTCAGCTCGATAATTCGACCGGACTGAGTGACAAATTCATCTGCAATACTGACCAGTGTACCGGCCACCAGGGCAAACAGATAACTGGGTTTGGGGAAGGGGTCCTGCCAGACCACATAATGACGGTTTCCTTCCAGTTCGCCCTTGTCTATGAGGTTGCCATTGGACAGCATAACCGGACAGGAGAGCTTATCCGCTTCAATTCGAGTTGTAAATACGGTCAGGACATCCGGTCGATCAGGATAGTAGGTGATTTTCCTGAATCCTTCAGCTTCACATTGCGTACAATAGTTTCCGCTTGACCGATATAACCCTTCAAGAGAAGTGTTTTTTGCCGGATAAATGACCGTGACAATCTCAAGGGTGAAAGTGTCAGGAAGCTGCTCAAGCTGCAACGTCTTCGTATCGACCTTATATGTGTCAAGCTTGATACCATTGACCTTGACAGCTGACAATTCCAGCTCCTCGCCAAAAAGTACCAGCGGGGCATGCTGTTTTGTCGATGCCGGATTTCTGCGATACTTTCCCCGGGCGGTGACAACAGTACGCTCGGCAAAGAGTTGAAACTGCAGATCCAGCCGTTCAACGATATAGTCATAGACAAGGTAGGCGTCTCGATAAATGGTTCCCGGTTGTACAGTGTTCATGTGATAATTCCTTTTGGCCCGATGAGATCAGCCATGCCAGTTGCCGGTTGACAGCCTCTTTCATTTCATTATATTAGCAAGCTAATCCAGGTTGATATTTTGTTGAACAACTTAACGCCTTTTATCCATAAAACAACTGAGAAACGTATCCATGATTACAATCAATGAGCATTACCTGAAGTTGCAGGCGTCCTACCTTTTTTCCGATATCGCAAAACGGGTTGCCGCTTTTCAAAAAGCCAATCCCGACAAGGATATCATCAAACTGGGTATCGGTGACGTTACCAAGGGATTAACCGCTGCGTCAATCAAGGCCTTCCATGCCGCGGTGGATGAAATGGCTGAAGATACAACTTTTCGAGGATATGGCCCCGAACAGGGCTATGATTTTTTGCGCCAGGCAATAGCGACCAATGATTTCCAAAGCCGTGGTGCCGATATTGCCGCCGATGAAATCTTTGTCAGCGACGGGGCAAAATGCGACACAGGCAACATCCAGGAGCTCTTCAGCCAGGACATTACAATTGCCCTTCCCGATCCGGTCTATCCGGTGTACCTCGATACCAACGTCATGGCCGGCCGCACCGGGACATTTACCGATGGAAGGTATCAGGGGCTTGTCTACCTGGACAGCACCAGGGAAAATAATTTTGTGCCGGCATTGCCGAATGAAAATGTCGATTTGATCTATCTCTGTTTCCCCAATAACCCTACTGGATCGACCATTTCTAAAGCAGAACTGAAAACATGGGTCGATTATGCCAGAGAGCATAAGGCACTTATTTTATTTGACGCAGCCTATGAGGCATTTATATGTGATGCCTCGCTGCCTAAATCCATTTACGAGATCGAAGGTGCCAAAGAGGTTGCCATCGAGTTCCGCAGCTTTTCGAAAAGTGCCGGTTTTACCGGAACACGCTGCGCCTATACCGTCGTTCCCAAAGAATGTGCCGCCTACGACCGTGCCGGAAACAAGCACTTTCTTCACGGACTGTGGAATAGGCGGCACTGTACAAAATTCAATGGCGTTTCCTACCCGGTTCAACGCGCCGCAGAAGCGGTTTACAGCGACGAAGGAAAAATTCAAGCTCAAGCATTGATAGACTATTATATGCACAACAGCGCTGTCGTCTGTCAGACGATGGAGGAATTGGGCTACGACTATGTCGGAGGCAAAAATTCCCCCTATATCTGGATAGACGGCCGGATGGATTCGTGGAAATTCTTCGATATGCTGCTCAACAAGGCTGGCGTGGTCTGTACGCCTGGTTCGGGTTTCGGTAAATGCGGCAGCGGATATATCCGTATTTCAGCCTTCAACAGCCATGATAAGGTCAAAGAAGCGATGGTCAGGCTGCGTGCGGCACTGACTGATTAAATGTCTGAGGTGGTCACCTGTCGGGTTTGGACTCAAACGCGTTATCTGTTGAGCCCAAACCTGCGTCTGATTATAGTTAGGATTTTCTGTTCATTATTCAGCTGACAGAACAGCCGGCCTGAAATGTACGTTCTCTTCAATTCCTTTCAGCTCAATAACCCTTGTGGCACCGTGGTCACGCATCCAGCTGACGACCCCTTCTACCAATCGTTCAGGGGCGGAAGCGCCGGCGGTGATACCTACTCTCTTTTTCCCTGTAAGCCAGGCAGCATGCAGATCACTACAGTCATCAATGAGATGGGCCTCCACGCCACATTGCTCTGCGACTTCTTTTAATCTGTTGGAGTTGGAGCTGTTTTTTGATCCAACGACAAAAAGGATATCCGTTTTCTTTGCCAGTTGCTTCACGGCATCCTGGCGGTTTTGCGTGGCAAAGCAGATATTTGATTTCGGCCCCTGTATCCTGGGAAATCGCTTGGACAAAATTTTCAGAATCCCGCCAAGATCGTTTTTGCACAGCGTCGTCTGGGTTACATAGGCAACTTTGTCACTATCGTGCACCTTGACATCCGCAGCCTCAAGTTCATCGGCGACTATATGCACCCTGCCGCTGACCCGCCCCGCTGTGCCTTCAACCTCCGGATGTTTATGGTGCCCGATTATAATGACATCGTAGCCCGATAAATGGTATTTTTCCACCATCCGGTGCACACTGCTGACCAGCGGACAGGTAGCGTCAATGGTCTTCAGCCCCAGCTCTTGAGCCCGGCTTTCGATTGCATGAGACACGCCGTGGGCACTGAAGATACAAACTTCACCCGGTGGAATATTCTGCAGGTTTTCCACAAACACCGCCCCGGACTCTGTCAATTCCATGATGACATGCCGGTTATGCACTATTTCATGCAACACATAAACCGGCTTTCCATAGCGTATGAGACTGATTTTCACCGTTTCGATAGCCCGTTCCACTCCTGCACAGAAGCCTCGGGGAGCGGCAAGATATACTTCTATATTACCCGTCATAATCTTTATACCTTGTGTTCATCTCTTCATCCAATCGCCATGCATCTCCACATGCATATTCTTCGTATTATAGAGTTTTGTCAATGCCTTTGCAGGGCGGAAAACAAGGCTTTTCTGCTAAAACAAAAAAGGCCATCCATCGAATTCCTGGAGAGAATACGATGGATGGCCTTTACCCACTGACAGTTCGACAGCTTAATATCCCTGCATTTTATCAATGAATTCCGGCAGGAAGAGTGATATCTGTGGTATATAGGTAATCATAACAAGAAAAGTGAGCAGAACCATCAACCAGGGTACACAGGCCTTGATAGCCCAGCCCATACTGTTCCCGGTCACCCCGGAAATGACGAAGAGGTTCAGGCCAACCGGTGGGGTCAACATGCCGATTTCCATGTTGACAACCATGATAATACCCAGATGAATTGGGTCAATGCCGAGCTGCACGGCAATCGGGAACAAAATCGGGGCCATGATCAGAAGAATGGCCGATGGCTCCATGAAGTTTCCGGCAATAAGCAGGAGTATGTTCACCACGATGAGAAACATCCAGGGTGACAGTCCCCACTGTACGATCACTTCGGCAATATGATGCGGAATGCGCTCAGTGGTCAGCACATGGGCAAAAAGCATGGCATTGGCGATAATGAACAGCAGCATGATACTCACTTTAGAAGCATCAAGAACAACCTTGTTGATCTCTTTATCGGTAATCAGTTTAGGCAGACTAAGAAGGATATGTTTGCTGTTGCGACCAAGCATTGCACCAATACTCTCTCCTTGCTCACGCCAGGATTCATTTTTGAGAGGTCCCATGTCTCGATAGCCCCAGACTGCTATACCAAAAGCATAGACGGCGGAAACCGCGGCAGCTTCGGTCGGACTGGCAATACCGCCATAGATGGCCCCCAGGACGATGACGATCAGCATCAGGCCGCCGGTGGCGCTAAATCCTGACGCCAGGATCTCCTTTGCGCCGGCCCACGGCTGGCAGGGGATCTTTTTGATCCGGGCGACAAAATAGATAACGATCATCAGCATCAGACCCATCAGTAATCCCGGCAGAAAGCCGGCCATAAACATACGCGCAGCAGATACTTCGGTAGCTGCGGAATACACCAGCATGATTATCGACGGTGGGATAAGAATGCCAAGCGTTCCGGCGTTGCCGATAACCCCGGCGGCGAAGGCTTCAGGATAGCCGGCCTTGACCATGCCGACGATGACGATAGAACCGATGGCGGCGACTGTTGCCGGCGACGATCCCGAGACAGCGGCAAAAATCATACAGGCTATGACCGAGGCCATGGCGATGCCGCCATGAATATGGCCAACCAGACTGAGGGCAAATCGGATAATACGTTTGGCTACCCCGCCGGTCGATAAAAAGGTCGAGGAGAGAATAAAAAACGGGATCGCCAAGAGAGTGTAGTGTTCGGAGAGCGCCTCAAACAGTTTCAAAGCTATCGACGCCAGTGAGTCGTCGGAGAACATCAGAATGGTGCCGATGCTTGATAGACCAAGCGCAAGGGCGACGGGCATGCCGAGCAGCATGCATCCAAAAAGCAGTATAAACAGAGCTGCGGTTGTCATTTACCTTCCCTCCCCTTTGGTAATACCTTCGGCCAGTTCCAGGCTCTCTTTCGCCTCATCGGCATGCCTGAAACCAAGAGCCTTACCGGTAATTAACGACCAAAGTATAATAAGCAAACGAACAGTCAGGAAAAGGTATCCAAAGCACAACATTGAATGCGCCTGCCAGGCTGGAATCGGTATGTCTTGCAGTTCGATGCCGATCAATTTCATTTTCTTCAGATACATCCAGCTGCCGTAAAAGATGAGACCACAGTAGACTATTGCCAGGAGAGCTGCGATAGAGGAAAGTATTCTTTGACCTGTCGCAGGAAAGAGTTTGACGAAGGCATCCATACCGATGTGCGACCCGACCTTTAAACCGTAGGAGGCACCAAAGAGGACCATCCACGCTGACATATGCAGGGTCAGCTCCTGGGTCCACATGAAGCCGGCGCTGAAGCCAAACCGCATGACGACATCGAGAAAAACCAGAAGAGTCGTCAATATCAGCATGATGCAGATAATGGCCTCTTCCGCACGATTAATTAAGCGCATAAACATATCTCAACCTCTTGAGGACAAAAATTACGGCGGTCTCCTTGACTGAAGGCGACCACCGGTCCATTTACACAGTCCTGTTACATATTTGATTGATATGCCGCGTCAATCATATCCTTACCGATTTCCTTTTCAAACTGTTGCCAAACCGGTTTCATGGCCTCTACCCACTGGTTTCTTTCGGCCTCGGTGATCGTGACGATTGTTGTTCGTTTGGAATCGATAATCTTCTGACGATCTTCCAGGTCTTTTTCCAAAGCAACCTTATTGCCGTAGGCAATTGATTCGTTGAGAATAGCAGTCAGTTCGCTGCGAACATCGTCGGGAAGACCCATCCAGAATTCCTTGGAAGTTACCACCATATAGTCAAGAAGTCCGTGATTGGTTTCAGTGATATGAGACTGAATTTCATAGAACTTTTGTGAATAGTTGTTGGAGTAGGTGTTTTCCTGGCCATCAATCGCCTTGGTCTGCAGCAGGGTGAAAACTTCAGAGAACGGTTTTTTCAAAGGAACGGCCTTTACCGCCTGGAACTGCGCTGCGAGGACATCGGAAGACATAATACGGAACTTGAGGCCGGCCGCATCGGCAGGAACCCGCAACGGTTTGTTGGCGGAAATCTGTTTTAAACCGTTATGGAGATACCCCAGACCGACCAGACCTTTTTTCTCAATACTCTTCAGCAGTTCCTGGCCTTTCTCACTTTGCTGAAATTTATCGACGGCGGTTATGTCCTTGAAGAGAAACGGCAGATCAAATATCTGCAGCTGAGGAGTGTATCGATCAAACTTGGACAGTGCCGGTGCAGCTAACTGGACGTCGCCTAAGAGCATTGCTTCCAGAACTTTTTCATCGGTAAACAATTGGGAACTGGGGAAAACCTCAACAACAACTTTTTCGCCCATACGTTCCGCAACCATCTTTGCGAATTGGTTGGCCATTTGACCTTTGGGCGTATTTTCAGCGACCACATGGGCAAATTTAATTTTAATCGGATCACTCGCCAGCGCTGAACCGGTTATGAGCATTGCCGAGAGTGCTGCTGTTGCAACAAGTGTGGTAATCTTCCTAAACATAGTTTCTTCCTCCAATTTGAATGTTGACACACCGGCAAAGCCGGCAACATTAACCGACAGTTCAAAAATCTGTCCATATCGACGAAACTAAATTTTTCTTCGATACGCCAAACAGCCATGCAAACATTGGTCCATAACTAATCAAATAAACTATCTATTTAGATATACAGAACTATTTAATTTGGAGCTTCAATTACTGCAAAAAAATGGGTGGAATTCCACCCATGAGTCGCCGGAAACTGTTAAAGAATAAATATATATTGTATTTCAGTAACTTATATGAATAAAGAACGGATTACAAAGCCGACAACAGGCGGGAATCCACCCGTTTTGCCATCATGGGTGAACAGGATAAAGAGGTCTAAAAAAAGCCATAACCTGGGAGGAATTGCAGCGGAAGAGTACAGAAAAAAAGAAGGTACGGTGAAGGAAGATACCACTAGTTTTAAAATTATTTATAATCATCCTTTTTTAAGCCATACTTGCGCATCTTGTCGTATAACGTCTTTCTGGGCATAGCTAAGGTCGCCATCACATCTTTTATGCTCCCATTAAAGGAAACTAAAGCGTGTTCGATGAGACTCCTTTCAAAACAGTCAACCTGCTGGACCAGAGATTGACTCTGCACCTTATCCTCACCTGTGAGCATTTTCTCCAACGACCAGTCAAACTGTTGACCAAGCAAAACATATCGCTCAGCAAAATTCCTCAGCTCTCTGACATTGCCCGGCCAGGCATAAGATAACAAGGCTTTCATTTGTGCATTACCGGGTGTTGGAACCTCCTGCTGGTATCTATGCCCGGCTACCAAAAGAAAATGATGGAACAGCAGGGGGATATCCTCACGTCTTTCACGTAAAGGTGGAATTTCCAGACAGACGACATTCAGCCGGTAATACAGATCTTCCCGGAAAGCGCCCCGCTCCGAAGCGTCCCTCAAGTCTATCTTCGAGGCGGCAACCACCCTGAGATCAACGGGAATGATCCGGTTCGAGCCGAGTCTTTCGATGCATCGCTCCTGCAGAACCCGCAACAGATTGATCTGCACGCGAAGAGGCATCGATTCAATTTCATCGAGCAGCAGGGTCCCGCCGTTGGCATGTTCAAATTTTCCGATACGTGTTGACTTGGCATCGGTAAATGCCCCCGCCTCATGGCCAAACAACTCGCTCTCCATAATAGATTCAGAAACAGCGCCGCAATTGATAGCTACAAAATTTTTGGTTCTTCTACTGCTGTTTTCATGCAGGGCCCTGGCCACCAGTTCCTTGCCGGTACCGGTCTCCCCTAAGACCAGCACATCAGCTCCGGTATCGGCAACCTGGGCAATGGTACTTCTCAATAATTCCATAGCCGGCGTGCGTCCAATAATCCTTGGTCCAGGGGCACTGTGCAGTTCCAGTTCACGACGTAAGGTTCTGTTTTCCAGGGTTAATGCCCGTTTTTCCAAACCGCGCAAAACGGTTTTCACCAACCTTTCAGCAGAATACGGTTTTTCAATAAAATCGTAGGCGCCGTCGCGCATGGCATTGACTGCAATCGAGATATCGCCGTGTCCGGTTATCAGGATGACCGGTAGATCTTGATCAATTTTTTGTACCTCTACGAGAAACTGCAGGCCATCCATATTCGGCAGACGAATATCGCAGACGACTATGCCGGGCCATTCCCTGGTAACGGTTTCCAGGCCTTTTTCCGCGCAATCCATGACCAGGACGTCGAGGTCAACCAGCTCAAGCGTCTGTTTGTTTGCTTGTCGGATGTGTTTTTCATCATCGATGAAAAGAACCTTGCCATGTACTGTCATTTTTTTATACTATCTTATCAAGGGTGAATTCAAACCGGGCCCCTTCCGCGCTCGGAACCAGAGTAATGTGACCGCCGAAGTCTCTCACTATTCTATCACTTATTGTCAGCCCTAATCCCAGACCTTGTCCTGATTTTTTGGTGGTAAAAAACGGTTCGAAGATGTCACTGCGGTGTTCTGACAACACTCCGGGTCCATTGTCCTGGACCGCAACGACGACTTTGTCGCCGACAGCAAGACATTCGAGCGCTATCTTTTTCGACTTCCGACCTTCCATGGCCTGCATGGCATTAGAGATAAGATTGACCAGAACCTGCTGCAAAAGTACATTATTGGCACGCACTTCAATATTATCCGGCCGAATATCAATCGTCAATTCTATCGCCTCTTTATTGAGACTCGGTTTAAGAATTTCCAATGCACCGTCTATGGCACCATGCAGCGGCACAACGGCCACGTTGCCGCTCGATTTTTTGGAGAATAGTTTCAGTTGAATACCAATTTGAGCCATACGTTCGGTTAATTCACCAATCTGCTCCAGATTCCACATCGCGTCCTCAAGACGGCCTTTCTGCAGAAACTGTTTCCCGTTATCAGTGTAACTCCGTATGGCGGCAAGAGGCTGATTCAACTCGTGATTTATTCCAGCAGACATTTGTCCCAGCACCGCCAGCTTCGCCGCATGGATCAATTCTTTACGTGTTCTTTTCAGCTTGATTTCAGTCTGTTTTCTATCTAGAATCTCTTTGCGCAACATCTCGTTTGTTTCGGTAAGCTTCTGTGTTCTATCAAGGACACGTGATTCTAATTGTTCGTTAGCCTCCTGCAGCGCTCTCTTCGATTCCTCCTCAATTCGCCTCATTTCGGCCAGACGATGGTTGCGTTGCAAAAACAGGAGCACGAGCATATAGGCAAGGCTCAATCCTGTTCCAACCATAATGTTAACCATCAAAACTTTTTTTCTCAGCACCCTGGTGTCGGAAAGGATATGGACATTCCACCCGGCATTGGACATGAATTGCGATTGTTTCAGCACCTGTCTCTGGGTCTTGCCCTCTCCTCTATCAATATTAAGAATCTGAACTGCATCCCGGATAGTCTTGATTTCATGGCTGAGGGGCAGAAATACTGCATCCTGGTATCTCCTGCTCAACGTAATACGCTCGACGACACTTTGCTCCAGCGGTTCAAGCGTTTTAAACCTCCATTCAGGATTGGTGGTGATAAAGACGACTCCATCAGGATCGGAAACTAAAAAATTTTCGTCCCGGGCCGCCCAACTCTGCTCGACGGTATCGATATTGATTTTAACGGCTACGGCACCAAGTATCTCCTCGCCTTTGCGAACCGGATAAGCAAAATAATATCCCCTCTTCGAAGAGGTGGAACCAAGGGCGAAATATCTGCCCAATTTTCCTTCCATTGCCTGTTTGAAATAAGGACGGTAATTAAAATTTCTGCCGATAAACGGACGTTCCTCATTCCAGTTGGAAGCAGCGATGGTTAGCCCATCCTTATTCATCAGATAGGTATCAAGAGTGTCGCTCACCTTGTTGATTGTTTCCAGATATCGGTTGAGAATTTCGATGCGTTTCTTTTCATGGGGGTTCAATAACGCCCGGACCAGATGGTCGTCTATCGCCAGCAGTTCCGGCAGACTCTCATATTTGCCGAGAATGCCCTGTAAATAATTAGTATACAGCTCCAAGCGAACATTACCTTGTTCCAGCAGGTCAACAAGACTTCTTGTGTATGTCCAGGTTGAAACTACATTCAGAATCTGAACCAGGATAATAATGAAAAACATCGAACCGATGATGACTTTCCTGTTCCTGGTTAACTTGATTGCCATACCGCTCTATTAATTTTTTCAAGAGGTTATCAGAAGCAAATAGCACTAAGGACGTCGATGTTGGAAAACTACCTTATTTCAATTCCAGCCTTCTGCACTGCCTGTTTGACTTCTTTAATAGAAACTTCCCGGCGATGAAAAATTCCCGCTGCAAGCGCCGCATCTGTCGACGTTTGCTCAAATACCTCCACGAAGTGCGCGGCTTTTCCGGCGCCACTCGAGGCAATGACTGGAATGGAGACATTCTCTTTCACCAGTGTAATGAGCTCCAGGTCAAATCCGCTGTTGGTACCATCTTTATCAATACAGTTAAGGAGAATTTCACCGGCCCCCAATTCCTGACAGATTTTCACCAGTTGAACGACATCGATATCACGCCCCTCCCTGCCTCCTTTGACCGTGCACTGGTACCAGCAATAATTCTCCCCGCCGGGACCGGGTGTTTCGGTGTGGATAGTGGAGTGCGCGGATTCGTCAGGATGTTGTACATATACCCGCTGTGGATCGACCGAGATAACCACCGCCTGGGCTCCATAGACATGGGATATCTGTTCAATCGAACTCTTTCCTGATTTTTTCCCGGTTTTTAAAAATTCCTCAACAGTATAAACCGCATCACTGCCGATGGATATCTTATCAGCCCCGGAGCGAAAGTAGGCAGAGGCTACATCGAGTGAAGTATACGACTTGCCGTTCGAATCGGTAAATTCTCTGATACCACCACCAATGGTCAAGGGGACAAACACATTTTCAGATGTTTTCTCGAGCACCTCGATCATTGGCTGGTCCTGCATGGGAAAATCACGAAATCCGGTAATGTTAAGAAAAGTGATCTCATCCGCGCCTTCTTCGTAATATCGTTTGGCGAGCTCGACCGGTTTGCCAAGGTTTCTCACCTCCCCTTCGCTGCGCACATCGTACTGATCGCCCTTGGTGACGACCAGATCGCCCGCATCATTACTACGCACATCAAGACAGGCTATTATTCTTTTGGCAATATGTGTCTCTTTTTCCCCGTTCCTGTCTTTATCTGAAACTATAGTTCTCTCGTCCTGGGTGGAAGTCAGAAAATTATTCAGTATTCTCAACCCTGCCTTGCCACTTTTTTCGGGATGGAACTGCAAGGCGCAGACATTGCCTTTTTCGACTGCCGAGACAAAGGCATACCCATAATCGGTAAGGGTCAACGCCCAGTCCCGGGTTGCATCGGTAACCGGAGCGTGATACGAATGAACGAAATAGAGCTTCTCATTTTCATATCCGTAAAACAGCCTGGATTCCTTCTGCAGCCTGATGCCGTTCCAGCCAATTTGCGGGACAGACAATTTTGTCTCCGGAAACCGTATCACTTGACCGGCGATGATTCCCAGACCCGGTACGCCGGGGGACTCTTCACTTCCTTCAAACAAGGCCTGCAGGGCGACACAGATCCCTAAAAACGGTTTATTCTCTTTTATCCGCCTTTGCAAAGGCTCGATGTAGCCGCTCTCCTGCAATCGATGCATCACCAGGCCAAAACTGCCGACACCAGGGAAGATCAATTTCTCGGCAGTGAGAATATCTGCTGCAGTTTTGACATTTTGAACCGTATGGCCAAGTTCGCGAAGAGCATTTCTAACGCTGCGGACATTGCCGGCCCCATAATCCAAAAGAGTTACAACCATTTCAATTCACCTCTCCTCATCACTGTCCTTCCCCAGTAGTACCTGGATGTTTTCGCAATATTTTCTATTCGTTGAGCAGCCGGTAATAGCGTCCATGCGCACAGCTTCGGCAAAGCACCTTACCGTCGACGAGAACATCTCTCTTATCCTGCACCCAGTCGGCGCACTTTTCACACCTGACTCTCTTAAGAGGTCTGCCGGGTAAATTTTCCGGTGGGATTTCTACCGCCACATCTTCGACACGAAAAAGCTCTTCTTCCGGCATAATTTTATATGCCTGAAGCTGCCGGGCGTACTTATCGGCAATGTCGGAACAATATTTTTTCGATAGTTCACGGGATTCTTCCAGAGCAGTTACCCGGACAGACTTCCCCGAATCAAGATTGACAAAGGTTGCTGCCATGACGCCATGGTCAACCCATTTCATGGACCGCTTGCCCAAAGTACAGCCGGTAACGGTTTGGATGGCATCTGTCGCACATCTGTCAATTTCAACAAAGACATACAGTTTCTTGCGGTCGGCGCCTTGAGGATCGTCTATCTCCAGACGTGAAAGAGCCAGCATGCACATACGCACGCCAATTACCTGCCCCGCACAAACGTGGCCATGAATACGAGTTGCCTCATCCAGCAGCTCTTCAAAAGATTTCATTCGCACCTCTCATCTTCTCCACCCTGTCTACCTTGTATTTATTTGTTTTGCGAAAGCAGCAGCTGCCACCAGCACCCCCTTGAACGGGGAAAATTCCCAGAATTTTATACCCCAAGATACTTTCCAGCAAACTTGACTGTCAACCGTAATCAACGCATAAAATAAAAAGGCCGTTCCTGGTGAGGAACGGCCTTTTTATGGAGCTGTTTGCTGTCAATATGCCTAGCAACACTGTCACTTTGTCTGAAAGTGCAGTACGTACGTTATGCTATGCTTCCTTGCAATGTACTCATTCAGACACTGTAACCTTGTAGTATGTGTTTTTTGCTGCTCTACGCATAGTAACAGTTACCGTATCGACGATGTATGAACAGACAGGATTAATTGACAGTCTCAGACAATTTGCTACCAGCTTTGAATTTGACAACTTTCTTTTCTGGAATCTCAATGGTGTTCCCGGTTTGCGGATTTCTGCCCTGGCGAGCATCACGCTTTGAAACAGAGAATGTGCCAAAGCCGACGAGGGTCACCTTGTCGCCTTTTTTCAAGCTTTCAGCAACTGCTGCGAGAGTGCCGTTCAGTGCTTTTTCAGCAGCTGCTTTACTGATGTCTGCTGCACCTGCAATGCTCTCAATTAGTTCCTTCTTGTTCATGAATTCCTCCCTGCTTTAATCTTTCTTTGCCAGCCTAACGAAGACAACGTCAGCTGCCCTCTTTCCCCTATAAAAAACACCTCACCTAAACACTCATGAAAACACATATGAATTGTCAAAAATAATCTCTCATTTATCTTTTTGACAATAAAACAAAATTCGACGCAATCCCTTTGTATTCAGGGGAAGCACGCCCATAACAAGGCACCATAATTGAATCGGAATTCAGAATCAAGCAATAAATTGCTCTTACCAGAATAAGTTTCGCTCTATGCAATAACCATTCACCCGCGTTCAACAAAACCCAACGCCACAATCAGGAAACAGCGTTGTCGCTGATTCCTGCGGCGCAATTCTATACCAACGTCCCCACCTGCCAGCTGTTCTTTAATCCGCTGGCAGGCATCTGCTGGGTATTATCCTTGACCATCCGGCAGCAATTCTGCCGGTTTATTGAGGAAAAATCGGCCGTCCGATATACTTTTCTTAAGATTTTCGGCAATTGCCCGAGCCTTAACCACGCTCGACAAGGGAGCAGTTTTTACCTTTTTGCCGTTTACCTCGATCTCTCCTGTCTTTAACTGTGCATAACTGACTTCCCCATAACTTCTGGCAATACCGTTGGTATAATCGTAGCCGTAATCGATCACCTGAGTAAACAGGTCTTCATCCGAGACACCGGTATGGGCCGCCATTTCACTATTGAGAATTGGAATCGGAATACCGAGCCCGACAGCGAGCGAACTCCCGTAGCCGAGGATCGAAACACCGCGCAGCCACTCAGGTGACATCTGCTTCAAATCCCCCTGAACCATGATTGTTCCGGCCGGCTTCACGGGAACTCCGTTACTGTTCCGTGGCGCCTGGGGGTTGTGCTGGGTTCCCTGCCAGGTAACATACCCATAGCCGCCACCAAGAAAAATCCGTGTCCCAACGCCAATTGTTTTGTAAAAAGGATCATTTAACAGAGGGCTTAATTCACCGGCACTGCAATAATTCGCACTCAGACAATTCGGTTTCAACATACCCATATAGGTATAGACTGCTTTATCAGATAAATTGATGGCACAGTTGTAGTTTTGATAACCATTTCTCGGATTGCACAGCAGTGCATGCTGCAGATCCTCCAGTCCCACCTCCTTTTTCATTTTTTTTGCCGCATAGCAATCCGTCCCATAGGCTTTGGCCTCCAGCAAGAGTTTTTTACCGCGCAGAAGGTCTTCAATGACATGACCTCCACCGTAGCGAAACTCACCCGGGTAGATCTTATTTAAAGGATCATCTTCAGCGGGTTCGGTGGCGCCAATATAGGCATCGACCGCCGCCAGACCGGCATACGCAGGAACCTTGTTAAGCCATACCTTCGAGGCTTTAATAGTCGGGGTCATCTGACCAAAATTAAAAAACAAACCGGAAGAACACATCGGGGCAAATGTCCCCGTGGTGACGATATCCACTTTCCGCGCCGCCTCTTCCGGACCATTCTTTTTAACAATATCAACCATTTCCTCAGCAGTTACGACAACTGCTTCCCCCGCTTTGATTCGGGCATTTATTTCGTCGTAGGTTTTCTGGATTTTCTTCTCACTCATTTTATTCCTGCTATTTGTTGTGTTGAAGATTCATTGGGTTTCAAGAGATTATATACTCTTCTCCGTCTCATTCCGCCAAACGGGAAAGCGTCAGGAATCTATGATGCGTGCATTGGTAAGGCACCCGTCAAACTGACTAAAAAAGATCACTATAGCTCTCTTTTGCGGCTTGACATAGCAATTTCTTTTGCCTAATTTAATTGCGCTAGTCCATGAGGATAGTATTGATTTTTTTTACAGTGCACACAGTAAGGAGCAGCATGGAAAATGCGCAGAAAAAAGCCATAGTATCGGTTCGTGATACTATTGATTCTATAGATAACCAGATACTCACGCTTCTGAAAGAACGGCTCTCCTGTGCCAAAGAGATCGGCCGGCTCAAAGATGGGGAGAAACGCGCTAAATGGGACCCTCTTCGGGAACGGCAGATTTACGACAGACTCTTAAAAGACAACGATGACATCTTCCCCCCAGATGCCCTGAAATCGATTTTCCATGAAATAATTACCACCTGCAGGCTGTCGCAAAAAAAGGCCGAGGTGGCCTTTCTTGGACCCGAGGCTACTTTCAGCCACCTCGCCGGGGTGAGATACTTCGGCCACTCCGCCGCTTACAAGGCAATGGAAACCATTGAAGACGTTTTTGCCGAGGTTGAGAAAGGCCGGACGAGATACGGCATTGTCCCGGTTGAAAACTCAATAGAAGGTGCGGTCTTTTCGACACTTGATTGCTTCATGAAATACAAAGTACAGATCTGTGGCGAGTTACAACTTGAGATAAGCCATAATCTTGTCTGCAGATCAGGCAACATGGAAGATATCCAGACCGTGGCTTCCCATCCTCAGCCGCTTGCCCAGTGTCGGCAGTGGTTGCGAAAACATCTCCCGTCAACGCCGACCCTGCCGGTCTTTTCCACTGGAGCCGCGGCGCAGATGGCCGCAAACAATCCCAATATCGGGGCAATTGCCTCTTCTCTTGCCATCAAAACATACGAACTTCAGGTCGTTGTTCAGGGCATTGAGGACTACAGAGGCAACACCACCAGATTTTTAGTGATCGGTAAAAAGTCTCCGTCAAGGAGTGGACAGGACCGAACGTCATTGCTCATAGGGCTCATGGACAGGCCGGGATCGTTAAATGACGTTCTGACCGCCCTGTCCAAAGAAGATATTAATCTGGCAAAGATCGAATCACGACCGATTAAGGGAAAACAGTGGAAATATCTCTTCTTTCTCGATATGCTCGGTCATATTGAGGATCAAAAAATTCTCCGTGGCTGTGACATGCTCAAATCCATGTGCTCCTATTTTGAGTGGCTGGGCTCCTATCCTCAAGGGGAAGCCTCAACCACCGATTCGTGACATCCTGCCGTCACAAGAAGGTTGTTTTGCTATCGCAGGGTCCTGTAAGGTGTGACCTTGCGGTTTATCCAGGATAGTCTGGCGTATAGCGGCAATAATTGCCAGGTCGGGCGCCCCGCCTCGCAGCAGAGCTTTCAAATCGGTTTCCTTGTCATTGAGCAGACAGGCGCGAAGCCTTCCTTCAGACGTAAGTCTGAGCCGGTTACACTGATCGCAGAAATGGTGGCTTATCGGACTGATAAAGCCAACGGCGCCCTTTCTGCTGTCCGGCGCCTCCAGATCAAACATTCGTGCCGGCCCTTCACCGTGTTCTTTGCGGAAAGGAGTCAAGACCCCCAACTCACTGATCACCGTTTTTATCTCTTCCGCCCTGACAAATTGCTCTTTCTGCCAGCTGTTTTTGGCACCGACAGGCATAAACTCGATAAACCTCACCTTAAAGGGGTGGTCAAGTGCCAGTTGGCCGAAATCTCGGAATTCATCGTCGTTTACCCCTTTCATGGCAACAACGTTCAATTTTATCTTGAAACCGAGCTCTTTTGCCACTTCGAGACCATGCCAGACTTGGGCAAAATAATCGTAGCCGGTTATCTTTTTAAATTTTTCCGGCTGTAACGTGTCGAGGGAAACATTGATATAACGTATCCCTCCGGCATAAAGTCTCTCGGCATACTCTGCCAGAAGTACCCCATTGGTCGTCAGCCGAACCTGTTCCAAACCATCCACCAGTGACAGTTGCTGGATGAAATCGAGTACTCCTCTGCGTACCAGAGGTTCTCCGCCGGTTAAGCGTAATTTATTCATCCCCATGCCGACGGCCAGCCGAACGACCCGCAGCAATTCTTCATAACTGAGCAGTTCGGAATGATTGAGAAAGTTGCCCGTCTTTACATTTGCGTTGTTGTCCTCGGGAACACCCGGCATACAATAGCAGCAGCGAAGATTACATCTATCGGTCAAAGACAATCTCAGATAGGATATAGTCCTGGAAAACTGATCGACAAGAGGAGAAATTGTTTGTATTTTTTCTTTCACGGTATACTGTCTACCTCAAAATTATCAACGGGGAAGCAGCTATCATCCCTTCACTACTTCCGTTTAACTGACCGCTTCTTACTCAGAGCGACAGTATTAACACAATCAAAAAGACACTCAACCAAAAAAGACCCCTGCATGCTTATTTTAGGTATAGAGAGCTCCTGCGACGACACCGCTGCAGCGGTTCTTGAAGATGATGAAATTCTATCCAGTGTGCTCTCCAGCCAGGATTGTATTCATACAAAGTTCGGCGGGGTGGTGCCGGAACTGGCCTCCAGAAAACACCTTCAGGCTATCCATCCCATCGTCCAGGCGGCACTTGATCAGGCCGGGGCCAAACTGTCGGACATACAGCTTATCGCCGCTACCCGCGGCCCAGGCCTGATAGGCTCTCTTCTCGTTGGTTATTCTTATTCTAAGGCACTTTCCTATGTGCGCAACATCCCACTCATCGGCGTCGATCACATGGCCGGGCATATCCTGGCCATTTTTCTCGACAATAAGAAATCACCTTCAAAACCAATTTTCCCGTATGTTGCTCTCATCGCCTCTGGGGGAACTTCTTCAATCTATCTTGCCGAAAACTATCACAACTTCAAACTACTGGGCAGAACCCGTGATGACGCGGCGGGCGAAGCTTTCGACAAGGTCGCCAAACTGCTCGGCCTGCCATATCCCGGCGGTCCGCACGTTGCCGAAAAGGCGAAAAGTGGTCAGCCGCGGTACGTGCAGTTCCCGCGAGCCTGGCTCGAAGAAAACTCCCTTGATTTCAGTTTCAGCGGGGTGAAGACAGCGGTACTGAATCATGTCCATCAGCAGCAGCGCAATGGTTCTGAACTGCGCATAGCTGATATCTGTGCATCCTTTCAGGAAGCTGTCGTCGAGGTACTTGTCGCAAAAACCATTGCAGCTGCTCGGCAAAATAATATCGAAACAGTTGTCATCGGCGGAGGTGTATCGGCCAATGCCAGGCTTCGCGAGGTTTTTGTCGATAAATGCACTGCCGAAGGCCTCTCTTTTTATGCGCCGCTGCCGAAATATTGTACCGATAATGCGGCAATGATCGCCCTTGCCGGATTCCATGCATTCAACCATTCGGGCCCAATTTCGCTTGATGAGGATGTATACTCCCGGTCCCAACTTGGCTGAGTGTCACCTCTCATGAATTTTTGGCGTTTTTTAAAGTATTATTTTATACGATTTAAGCGATTGCAAGGGAGCCCGCATGCACTGGCCGGCGGAACCGCCATCGGTGTTTTTGTCGGTTTGACGCCGACTATGCCTTTTCACACCCTGCTCATCGTCTTTTTGTCACTTCTTTTAAGATCATCAGCACTGGCCGGCATAATTGTCAGCTGGATAGTCTGCAATCCATTAACGTATCTGCCTATTTACTATCTGGCCGCTGTGATCGGCAATCGCCTGACCCCCTATGAACTTAACCTAGGCAATGTACAAAATGCACTGGCGCAGGTCATGGCCGGAGGAGGCATGCGGAATTCGTTGGCAATTCTCCTTGATTCAGGATACGAAGCTCTGGTAGTGATGGGGGTCGGTGGGGTTTGCCTTGCTTTACCTTTTGCCATCGTAAGCTATTATCTGGCCCTCTATTTTTTCCTGCACATCCAGAAAAAACGCATCAATAAACGGGTACTCAACTAAACGGCTGCACCAGACAGGATCGAAGGATAGACAACAATATGACAAAATACGGACGACAAACCTATGAAACGCTGAAGAGCAACCAGCTGGCGCCAAAGAAGCGATTCGGGCAGAATTTCCTGGTGCACAAGGGAACTGCCGAGGCTATCGTCCGGGCAGGAAAGGTATCCAGCACGGATATCATTGTCGAAGTCGGCGTAGGACTCGGGGCGCTGACGGTTCCCCTGGCATCAATGGCGCAACATGTTTTCGGCTATGAAATTGACAGCGGCATTATCCGTTTTCATGAAGAAAAAGGTGATTTGCCCGACAACGTAACCCTGGTTCATCAAGACATTCTCACTGCTGATTTTCAGGCAATCGCCCAACAGTGCGGTGGAAAATTGAAAATACTGGCAAATCTTCCCTATTCGATTTCCAACCCGTTTATTTTCAAGCTCATTGACAATGCTTCCTTCATCGACACCGCGACAATCATGTTGCAAAAGGAAGTGGCCGATCGTCTTATGGCGGCGCCGAAGACCAAGGACTACGGCGTGCCGACGGTGCTCCTTGCCAGCTGCGCATCGGTGCATAAACTCATGACTCTTGGCCCCGGAGAGTTCCACCCACGACCGAAGATCGATTCTGTGGTCGTCAGGATTGATTTCTCCAAGCCCCCAGGAACTTCGGCAGAAGAGACCAAGTACGATTTCGCTCTTTTTCGTCACCTGGTCAGAACAACTTTTAATCAACGCCGAAAAACCATTCTTAATACCTTGAGTGGGGCGAATTTATTTGCTGACAGGGCGCAACAGGACAAGGTCATCAATAAAGAAATCACCCTGCTGACTATTGAGCAAGCCAACCTCCAGCCGACCGCCCGGCCTGAAACGTTAACCTTTAGCGATTTTATCCATCTTGCCATTCAGGTTGCCCGCAACAAAGAAATCACTCTGCACAACCAGTGATTTGTTCTGCAAGTCATCGACATTCAATGACTTTGATGGCCAATTAAGTATGTTGGTTCAGGCTTGAGAGGAAACCAAAGGCTACTTTGAGGTTTAATTATTTCCCAGGAGACTTATACTGTCGGTTATAAGTAGACCAAGCAGGCAAAGCTGCCGATCACGGCGCACCTGCTTAGTTTAAAAACAACTATTTTTAATGAGTGTAGAAAAAGAATCATGGCTTCTCAATTCGAACAGACTATTCCTCTTCCTGGCATTCCACAGGTAAAGGTACCGCAACACCCGCAATGGCCCACGCTTTCCGATGCGGATACTTCTCTGCTAAAAGAACGGATCAAACAACTTCTCGTTGAACAGGATGCCGTTCTTGTGGCGCACTACTATACCAATGGCGCCCTGCAGGATCTGGCCGAAGAAACCGGCGGCTGTGTTGCCGACAGTCTGGAAATGGCCCGTTTCGGCACCGAGCATCCCGCAAAGACTCTGGTTGTGGCCGGTGTTCGGTTCATGGGGGAGACCTCCAAGATACTCAACATGGAAAAAAGAGTGCTCATGCCGGAATTTGGTGCGACCTGTTCACTCGACGAGGGTTGCCCCTATGAAATGTTCGCAGCATTTTGTGACCAACATCCCAACCACACCGTAGTCGTCTATGCCAATACCAGTGCCAGGGTGAAAGCCAGATCAGACTGGGTTGTCACCTCGGGGATCGCCCTGCCGATCATTCGGCACCTTGCCGAAAAGGGTGAAAAAATCCTCTGGGCACCGGACAGGCATCTGGGCAGTTATGTACAAAAACTTACCGGAGCCGAGATGATATTCTGGCCCGGTTCCTGTGTCGTACACGAAGAATTCAGGTCGGTAGCCCTGGAGCGGCTTCGTAAGCTTCATCCGGATGCGGCGATTCTGGTACACCCTGAATCCCCGGAAGCGGTGATCAACCAGGCCGATGTCGTCGGCTCGACCACGGCTCTTATCAATGCGGTGATCACCCTGCCCAACAAAGAGTTTATCGTCGCAACCGACACGGGTATTTTCAACAAAATGCGCCAGCTGGCCCCGGACAAAATTTTTATTGAGGCGCCGACAGTCGGCGAAGGAGCAACGTGTCAGAGCTGTGCAAGTTGCCCCTGGATGGGTATGAACTCCTTGCAAAACCTGGCGGAAGTACTGGAAACAGGGCGAAACGAAATCCTGGTCTCCCCGGAGATTGCCGCCAAGGCGCGCATCCCCATCCAGAGAATGCTGGACTTTGCCAAAAGTATGAAGAAATAGTTGGTTATTGCTGGAGCACCTGCAGCCATTCCGAGTACGCCTGTCGCAGGCTCGGCCAGCCAAAACGGTTCGTCATTGCTCTGGCTTTCTCCCGGGGAAGCCGACAGTGATCGGCTATGACCTTCTCCAGCCTTTCGGCCAACGAACCGACACTATAGAGGAAGGCATTTTCAAAAAGCTCCGGATAGGACAATCGGTTGGGCAGGACAGGAAGACAGCCGGCCCGCACCGCCTCAAGTATAGAAATACCATAGAACTCATGCAGTGATGTCGAGACGACAATATCTCCCTGACTGAGCAGATTGATATATTTTTCATAGGAGGGCACGAAGCCGTAATGGAGAATCTTCTCTTGAAATTTTTTTTCTCCATGGGCAAAACACGCCGGACTGGCAGGAAATGATTGTCCGAGGACGATCAAGCGAAAATCTATGCCTCGCTGTTCCAGATGATGCAAAGCAAGAAAAAAACTTTCGGGGTTTTTGTCATGTTCCCAGCGATGGTTCCAAACAATCACTGCTATCTCCGGTGTCTTTTTCCATTCGATTTTATCGATTTCTGAAAATTCAATGCCTGGAGAAAGGATTATGGTCTTGTCTGCAAGCTTTTTGATAATGCCCGAAAATTTCATGTCCATTGCCGCCTTCAGACCCTTCCGGCATCCGGAAAAAAAACTTTCCCGGTTATAGACTGAGTTGAAAGCAATGCCGTCTGAGGCCAGGGCCGAATGGAAATTGATGGCGGCAAATTGAAATTGGCCCGGCTCATCAAATCGCTGCGGGTAGACGAACTGATTTTCGTGAAAATAGGTAAGAATCCTGGCCTGAGGATTCCAGCCATGCACACCTGCAAGCAAGGCTCGCAGTACGGCCACATCAGTAAAGGAGGAACACAGGACACTGTCAAATTGCCGCTCACCAACCGGCAAAACCTTTATTTGTTCAACAAACCACAGCGCCGAGAGTTGCATGCGCATCTTCCAGTTCCTGGCCGGCAAGGTGAGAAGATGGTAATTTGCCGTGACATGCTTTTGTACACCATCGAGAAAATTTTTATGAGACCCGCCGTAGTAGGGTTCAAGAAGAAGAATGCGCTTCATTTTTTCAGCTGCAGCTCGCGCCGCAGGATCCTGGCAAAAGGCACAACCTCGACAAAGCTATAGCTGCAATTGTCCGGCAGGCTTCCCCCGGCAAAGACCATTTTCATAATTATATCTTGATGCATCAGCCCTGTTCTGCTTTTTCTGCACCAACCGGCAAGAGTGAGACGACCCTGTCCCAGATAAGATCGGCCGTATGCAATTTGCTGGTATACGGCAAAGATTCAACCCCGGAGGCGCTTATCAGCAAGACTTGATTACTTTCAGCCTCAAACCCGGTGCTGTCACCGCTGATGTCATTGACCGCAATCAGATCAAGGTTTTTGTTGTGCAGCTTTTTCGTTCCTTCCTGCCGAAGGTCCTTACTCTCGGCGGCAAATCCGACCAGCAGCTGTCCAGCCTTCTTTCTTTTGCCTAACTCGAAAAGGATATCCGGGTTACGTTCAAGAATCAACCGGGTGTCGATGTGTTCCTTTTTCACCTTGTGTTCATACATTTTTTCCGGTCGATAGTCGGCAACTGCGGCAGCCTTGATGACGATGGAACAGTTCCTGGCATGGTCGAGCACCGCATCATACATTTCCATGGCCGTCTGCACCTTCACCAGATTGACTCCAGCGGGACAAGGCAAGGGGCTCGGCCCGCTGACAAGAGTGACCTCCCCACCCCGTCGAAAAGCGCTGCGGGCAAGAGCGTAACCCATTTTCCCGGAGGAACGATTGCTCAAAAAACGTGCAGGATCAAGAGGTTCTCTCGTCGGTCCAGCGGTTACCAGGATGTGTTGTCCCTGCAGGTCCTGCGGACTGAGGCTTTTGGCCAGGTATTCTTTGACCTCCTCCCATTCCGACAGACGGCCGTCCCCTTCCTCCTTGCAGGCCATCATGCCGCAGGCTGGATCAATAACCGTGTAGCCCAGTTCCTTCAGCTTGACAATGTTTTGTCTTGTCGCCGGATGAGAGTACATCCGACTGTTCATGGCGGGGCAGACCAGCACTCCCGCCCGCGTCGCCAGGACCGTGGTGGTCAGGAGGTCATCGGCAAAGCCGTTGGCCAGTTTGGCTATGGTATTTGCCGTAGCCGGAGCAATCAACACAATATCGGCATCCCGGCCAAGACTGATATGGGCCATGGTGTCTTCTTTTGCCGCTGAGAACATGTCGGTAGAGACATCATTCCCCGACAAGGCGGCAAAAGTGAGGGGGGCGATGAATTTTGTTGCCGAGGGGGTCATCACCACAGAGACCAAGGCCTCCTCCTTGGCCAGATCACTTACCCAGCCAGCAACTTTGAAAGCGGCTATGGAGCCGGTTACGCCTATGACGATCTTCTTTCCGGCAAAAACAGTTTGCATGATCCTTCCCTTGTTCTATGTAAATGGTACTCAAAAAAGTACTGCAGATATTTTTTTATAAAATATGTCACGCGCAATACATACCACTATCCTCGTAGTCAGGCCAAAAAACAACAATTTTTCTTGTGGCCGGTCTTATTGCCCTGGCAAGGCTTCGTTTCGATTTTACCGCATCTGCAATATTTCTCTTGCCTTGGATCTCATACAAGATAATTCCCGCTTTTCGTACTCTTTTCGAAGAGCCCGCCTGAAAATTTTCTGCAAGAGGCCCTGCAAAAAATAACTCTATTTTTAGCTGTGCAGTAAGCAGCCATCCCTTGGTGTACATTCCCTCAAGGCGGCACAATGAAAGCACAAGACAAGGTTATCCTAAGATTTCTGTAAGACGTTCTTCATAAAATGAAGACGAGTGATTATCTGTAATAATTGTCAAGCAGAGCCACTCACTGTATATTCTCCATATTCATCTCAAAATGTTCAAACACGGTTCATGAAAAATTCACGACTTGTGATATCAATGGAGAAAGTCAATGTCTGCCAGGAGGTCTACAGCATGTTATACGAAAAATGGTCTGTAATTCTAGTATATGCCTTTCTCTTTGTTGCTCTGACAAACGCCATACTCGCCAGTTGTACCAGGCTCTACTACAAGAACAAGCCTGCAGGCCTCCTCTCCCACAGTCAGTTGCGGATAAAACAGGGAAACGCCACCTTCGAACATCGGTTGAATGTTTTTGGCCAGGCACTGGTTTTCTGTTTCATTACTCTTCGAATCTATCTCCTCGCCATCCTGGTAGGACTTGTTCTGGGCGGAGCAATGTATTTTGCGACATTGCTGCAAAGGTAATCTCCGTCTCATATTATTTTCCTCTTTACCCCAGTTGAGTCACTCCATCGCCGGCATCAGGTGGCCGGCGGATCATTTTTTTTGACGCCGCAAAATACCGTACTCTCGTCCATCGGACAAGGGCGGATCGGTCTGCATGACCACCAGATTTCCAGGATTCGCCTTAGTGATCGGACTCCCCATTTCATCTGCCATGGAGATAATTATCAATGGAATCAGCTCAATGCCCTGCTGCATATATTCAATATGTTCACCGGGCACTACCTGATTGCGTATTTCAACCAAGGGCGCCGCACCAGGTTTTCGAACAACCGCTACCGGTTCGTAACTCTGTTCCGCCCGCGACGAGGTATAGATCATTTCCGCACTGCCCGGCCGCTCATTGATGAAATTCTCTGTCGTTCCTCTCGTGCCGGTTTTCTGAATTTCCTGCATGAATCTCTGAGGCATCTGAATGGCTGCCGGATCTTGCCAGGCCTCTTGCGGCAGCCGGGCAAGATAATCGAGGGCTGCGCGATAAACCCGCACCACCCCCCCGACATAAAAAATTGATTTCATGCGGCCTTCAATTTTAAGGGAATCGACGCCGGCTGCTACCAGCTGGGGCAGCATGTCTATAAGGCAGAGATCCTTGGAGTTGAAGATATACGTGCCGCGCTCGTCCTCCTCGACGGGGTAATACTCCCCCGGTCGTTTTTCTTCGAGCAGGGCGTAGCTGAATCGACAGGGATGGGCACAGCTGCCCTGATTGGCATCTCGACCGGTCATATAGTTGGAGAGCATGCAGCGACCGGAGTAGGAAATACACAGTGCGCCGTGCACAAAAATCTCCAGCTCTCCGGTCACTTTTTGACGAATCTCGCGGATTTCCGGCAAAGAGAGTTCCCGGGCCAGGTTGAGCCGTCCTACTCCCTGGTCAAGCCAGAATGAGGCAGATGCATGATTGGTGACATTGGCCTGGGTGGACAGATGAACAGGCATGGTCGGAACAATTTTTCGGGCCCGGCTGAGGATACCGGGATCAGAGACAATAATACCATCCACCTTCATACTTTCGAGAGTCGCTAAGTAGGCATCCAGGTCCAAAAGATCCCTGTTATGGGCAATAATATTCACCGTCACATAGACCTTTACCCCGTGTTCATGGGCAAAACGGACCCCCTGACGCATCATTTCGTCGTCAAAATTACCGGCTTTTGCTCTGAGGCTGAAGATTTTGCCGCCCAAATAGACCGCGTTTGCGCCATAGTGCACGGCTGTCACCAGTTTTTCATAACTTCCGGCAGGTGCCAGCAGTTCCGGCAATGCGACGGTGAACCCTTTGCGGCTTTCATTTTTCATCATGGTGGAGTATTCTAATCTCTTAATTTTAACTGTTTGCTCTAAGGTATGTATGAGCAGCAATATACCTGCATCTCTTCATTTGACACACATGGGTATGTATCGAGGGAGCTGCTAGCAACCCTCTTTTCACACCCCTTATTAGAATAACCTGCACCGTACTACAAGATATTCTGTGAAAGAAAGACAAATCGGCATAGCTTTAAGCGGCGGCGTTGACTCCACCGCCTGCGCCCTTCTCCTCCGTGAGCAGTATCAGCTGAAGGGTTTTTTCATGCAGCTCGCGCAACCAAATTTTGCAGCCCAGAAGGCCCGGGTTGAAAGTATAGCCAAGAGGCTCGGCATCTCTTTGCAGGTTATCAACCTGCAGCAGGAGTTTGCCCAAAGAGTGCTGGAGTATTTTTCCGGCAGCTATTTCCACGGACGTACCCCCAATCCCTGCGTTATCTGTAACAGAGAAATAAAATTCGGCTTATTCATGGAGGCCATTCTCGGTTCCGGAATGGATAAAATGGCTACCGGTCATTATGCCCGAATAAACAAGTCTGACGATATATATCATCTGTACAGCGGAGTCGATCCGAAAAAAGATCAGTCGTACTTTCTCTCTCGCCTCACGCAGGAGCAACTGGCGAAGATTATTTTTCCCCTCGGCCAACAGACCAAAGAAGAGACCTACCGTTTTGTCGAAAAACACGGCTTCGATGATTTTCACGGTTTGGAAAGCCAGGATGTCTGTTTTTTAGAAAACAGCCAGATCGGCAATTTTTTAGAAAACCGCGCAACAGAACACAATGCGGCAGGACCAATTGTCTCTACCTCGGGCAAAGTTCTCGGCCGGCATAAGGGATTATTCCGCTACACCATCGGCCAGCGTAAAGGTCTGGGGATTTCCAGTGACACCCCGCTCTATGTTGTCGCTTTGGATGCAACGGCAAACCGGGTTATCGTCGGCAGGAACGAGGAATTATTTACAAAACAGATCAGGGTGGAAAAACTCCACTGGCTGGCCGGTAAAGCTCCTGATGTAACAATTACTTATCAGGTGCGCATCCGCTACAGTCACCGGGGTGCAACCGCAAGACTGAGAACAGATGACAATGGCTGCGGAGAAATTATCTTTCAACAACCCCAGCGAGCGGTGACCCCGGGACAATTTGCCGTTATCTACCACGACTCGGAACTTCTTGGCTCCGGCATCATCATATAAAAAAATCGCAAACATGAACAAAGTATTTATTACAACGCTCGGCTGCAAGGTCAACCAGTTCGAATCGGCGGCCTTTAAAACCGGCTTCGAGCAGGAAGGCATGACCGTTGTCTCCCAGAATGAAGAGGCGGACCTGATCGTCATCAACACCTGTGCCGTCACGGCCGCGGCCGGAGCCCAATCACGGCAGACCATTCGCCAGGCCCTGCGCCACAATCCGGCCGCAGAAATCATTATCACCGGATGCTATGCGGAACTGGCCGCACATGAGCTTGCCGAGGAAAAAGAACTGCAGGGCCGCATGTATTCGCTTGTCGGTAACAGTAAAAAAGAAGGACTTGTTGCCGGTGCCTTAGCTACATTACGCACATTAAGCAATGGAACAGCTTCGCCGGAAATGGATATGGGCAGCATCAGCACGGCCCGGGAAATATGCCGCCTGCCGGTCAGACGTTTTGGCGAGCGAAGTCGCGCCTATCTCCGGGTACAGGATGGTTGCGAAAGTTTTTGTACCTATTGCATTGTCCCCTATACCAGGGGACCAAGCAGAAGCCTGCCGGTGAAGGAAGTTATTGAACAGGCAAGAATTTTTACCGAAGAAGGACATAAAGAGATCGTCCTGACCGGAATTCACCTTGGCTACTACGGCAAGGATTTGACCGGAAACGACACCCTTATCTCCCTTCTCGACAAGCTCACCCTGGCCACGCCGCAAACGTCCTATCGCATCAGCTCGCTGGAACCCCTGGAGATCAATGAATCGCTGTTGTCACTCATGCAGGAGCGCAAAAACATTCAGCCGCACCTGCATATCCCTTTGCAAAGCGGCAGCGATGAGATTCTGGCCAGAATGAACCGCAGGTACACCACTGACCAGTTTCGAGAAGTCATCGAGCTCTGTCATGAACGACTGCCGGACGCGGCAATCGGCATTGATATTCTCGCCGGCTTCCCGGGTGAAACCGACGCTCATTTCATGGCTGCGACAACCTTTCTAAAGTCACTGTACCACAGCTATCTGCATGTATTCCCCTATTCAATTCGCCCAGGGACTGTGGCGGCACTCTTCAAGGAGCACGTCCCTAAAATAGTCAAGGATGCACGGGTCACTTTGCTCCGTTCGATAAGCGATGCAAAAAAACATAGTTTCTATCAAAGTCAACTGCAGCAGATTCGACCCGTTCTTGTCGAGGGGCGACGCGACAGCGACGGCATGCTGAAAGGTTTTACCGACAATTATATTGCCGTCCGTTTTGCCGGCCCAGACAGTCTGTTAAACAGTGTCACTTCTGTCAGGCTCATGATAATGAGAGACAACAGTGTGATTGGAGAAAGAGTGGAGCACCATGAAAATTGAAATAATTGCCATAGGCGACGAACTTACATCAGGCAGAATCCTCAACACCACCAGCAGTTTTGCGGCAAGAAACCTCTATGAAGCCGGCTATGAAATCTACGCCATGAACACCATTGGCGACACCCCGGCACTTATTGGCGAGGCCTTGAAGCAGGCTCTCAGCAGAGTAGATGCCGTCCTGGTTACCGGTGGTCTCGGCACCACCGACGATGATTTAACCAATGAGGCCGTCTCCAAGGCTCTCAACCGCCCCACCATGCCTAATCTGGAGATTCTTGCCAATATTCGTTCGCACCTCGATGAAATTACCGCTTCCCCGGTGGGCCGGCTGGAGAAACTCGCCTGGCTGCCATCGGGAGCCGAGGCGCTGAGCCCGCAATCGCGCATGGCCGGTTATCAGCTTATCCATGATGACAAACCGATCTTTTTTCTGCCTGGCATCCCCAGCCAGATGCAGCAGCTCCTGATTGAACAGGTACTCCCGAAATTATCTACCTGGGACAAAGACTACCGCCTGACCACCTACCAGAGGACATTTCGTATTTTTAACCTGCCGGAGACAGAGGTTAACCGTCGTATCGCAACCCTTGATCTCAGCGCCGATGTGCACATCGGCTACTACCCGGTTTTCCCCGAAGTTCACCTGAGCCTGACGGTACGTGACAAAAAGACCAATAATGCCAAGCGGCTCTTTAACTCATCCTGCAACGCCATCAATACAGTCCTCGGGGATTCAATTTATGGCTGTGACCGCGACAGCATGGAAAGAGTCGTCGGCAGGCTCCTTACGGAAAATAACCTCAAGCTGGCCGTGGCGGAGTCCTGCACCGGTGGCTTGATCTGCCGGAAGATCACCGACACCCCAGGAAGCTCCGCCTATTTTTTAGGGGGGGTTGTGTCCTATGCAAATGCTCTAAAAACCATATATCTCGATGTTTCGCCTGATCTTTTACAATCGAACGGTGCAGTAAGCCGGGAAGTCGCCGAAGAGATGGCGGTCGGTGTGCGGTCGAAAAGCGGCGCCGACATCGGCTTGGCCGTAACCGGCATAGCCGGGCCGGACGGCGGCAGCGAAGAAAAACCCGTCGGAACGGTCTATATCGCTATCGCGACCTCGGAAGAAAATTGGGTGACCAGATTCCATTTCAACGGCAATCGTAACGAGATCAGGGAGGTTTCGGCGCAAAGTGGCCTGGACCTGATCAGAAAATATTTACTACAGAAATTTCAATAACAGCCGGTTTGCAAGGCCGGATTTTTTTTCAAACTTTCACACAGTAAGATTTTTATTTATTTCTCATTGTATGGTAGATATCACTCTACTTCGTCCCATACATTTCACTTAACATTCTGGAGAATCGCATGGCTGTACGTGCTATAAACAAAGATAAAGTCAGCAGTGTTGACAATGCAATAAGCCAAATCCAAAGACAATTCGGCAAAGGTTCGATCATGCGTCTCGGATCCCAGGAACGTGAAAACATTCCTGTTATCCCGACCGGCGCTTTAAGCCTCGATATCGCCCTGGGCGTTGGTGGCATACCCAAGGGGAGGATCACCGAAATCTACGGTCCTGAATCCTCCGGGAAGACGACGCTTGCTCTCCACGTCGTGGCGGAAGCCCAGAGAGCCGGCGGCTCCGCCGCTTTCATCGATGCGGAACATGCCCTTGACACAAAATATGCCGAACGTCTGGGGGTGGACATTGACAACCTGCTCGTCTCTCAACCGGATTTTGGCGAACAGGCACTGGAAATTGCCGAAATCCTTATTCGATCAGGCGGGATAGATGTCATTGTCATCGACTCGGTTGCCGCCCTTGTACCCAAAGCGGAAATCGACGGCAACGTCGGGGATCACCATGTAGGCCTCCAGGCCCGGCTGATGTCCCAGGCCATGAGAAAATTTACCGGTGTGCTCAGCCGCAGTAACACCATTCTCATTTTCATCAACCAGATCAGGATGAAGATCGGGGTGATGTTCGGCAGCCCGGAGACCACCACCGGCGGTAACGCCCTGAAATTTTATTCCTCTCTGCGTCTGGATATTCGTCGACTGGGGCAACTGAAAGATGGCCAGGACCTGATCGGCAACCGCACCAGGGTGAAGGTTGTCAAAAACAAATGCGCGCCACCTTTTAAAGAAGCGGAATTTGACATTGTCTACGGCGAAGGGATCTCGAAGATTGGTGACATGCTCGATCTGGCTGCCAATCTGGACATTGTCGAAAAAAGTGGTTCCTGGTACTCTTACAACGAAGAAAGAATTGGTCAGGGTCGAGAAAACGCCAAACGTTTTCTTACCGACCAGCCGGAAATGTGCTTCGATATCGAAAACAAGGTCAGATTAGCCTACGGCATGGCACCAGCAACTCTCCCTGTCGATGCCCCGGGACCATCACCAGCTGAAACCGCCCCCTCGGCTGAATGATTTTTTCCTGTACTCGCCTGGGTTCAGAGAACCAACAACGAGGAACATCCATTGTCTCCACCAAAACAGAGTAAATCGGCAGCTAGCTACGATGTCATTATTGTTGGCGGAGGCCCGGCGGGTCTCTTTGCCGCCTATTATCTTGCGGAGCACTCCAGCCTCAAGGTATTGGTTATTGAACAGGGGAAAGCAGCCTCAAAACGTAAATGCCCCATAAAAGATGGTGGTTGTATTAAGTGCAAGCCTTGTAATATTCTGTGCGGCATTGGTGGAGCCGGACTCTTTTCCGATGGGAAACTGAACTTTATCCACAAGCTCGGCAAGACTGATCTCACCCAGTTTATGGATGTCTCGACAGCAATAGCCCTGATTGATGAAACGGAAATGATTTTCAACCGCTTCAACATGGACGGTAAAGTGTTTCCAACCGACATGGACAGAGCTCTCAATATCAGAAAAGAGGCCCATAAACAGGGCATCGATCTTTTGATCATCAAACAAAAACACCTGGGCAGCGATAACCTCCCCGGCCACATAACAAAAATGGCCGACTATGTGGCGGGAAATGGTGTCACCTTCCATCACTCGGAAGAAGCTAAAGAGGTCATCGTCAAAAATGGCGTCGTGCGCGGGGTGAGAACCAACCGCGATACCTACAAGGCGAGAAATGTCATTCTCGCTCCCGGCCGGGTCGGCGCCGAATGGGTGGCCAACGTAGCCAGAGAACACGGCATTGTGGTGTCGCAGCGGGGCATTGAAGTGGGTGTCCGGGTCGAAATACACAATGAGATCATGCAGGATCTCTGCGAAACCATTTACGATCCGACTTTTTTCGTGCGAACTGCAAAATACGACGACCAGACCCGAACTTTCTGCACTAATTTTGGTGGCTATGTCGCCCTGGAAAACTATCAGAATTTTGTTTGTGTCAACGGTCACGCCTTCATGGACAAAAAATCTGACAACACCAATTTTGCCTTCTTGTCCAAGGTCGTTCTCACTGATCCCGTGGAAGATAATCAGGCCTATGGCGAGTCCATCGGCAAACTGGCAACCCTGATCGGTGGTGGCAAACCGATACTCCAACGTTATGGCGACCTGAAACGGGGCCGTAGATCGACTTGGAACCGAGTGAGAAACAGCTATATCGAACCAACCCTGAAAAGTGTCACCTGCGGTGACATTGCCATGGCCCTGCCGGAGAGAATTCTCACCAATCTCATCGATGGACTCGATCAGCTTAATCAGGTTATTCCCGGTGTAGCCAATGACGAGACCTTACTGTACGCCCCGGAAATAAAATTTTTTGCCACGCAGGTAGCAACTGACAATAATCTCCAGACGTCGGTATCCGGGCTCTTTGTTGCCGGTGATGGTCCTGGGGTAGCGGGAAATATTGTCTCGGCTACCGCCACCGCGCTTATACCCTGCAAAGAAATAATTAAAAGTTGCAAGTGTTAAACCAATATAAAAACACCATCGCCAATGGAATGCCCGGAACGGCATAAGGAGCCGTGATGCAATAGGTGGAAATGGCCAGGTTATTTTGTAACCGCCCACCTCTGTTGGCGTGATTTTTTTACTCTTTTTTATTGACTCCTGGCTGGGACTCACTATAGTAGCAAATCCATAGTAATGATTACTATTGTTTAACTTTAACTAAAGAGGTGAAGAACATGCAAAAATGGGAATGTCCTTGTGGGTACATTTATGATCCGGCAACTGGTGATGAAGACAACGGTGTGGCTCCTGGAACCGCTTGGGAAGATGTCCCGGAAGACTGGGTCTGCCCGATGTGCGGAGCCGAAAAAGAATCTTTTTCTAAAATAGACTGATTTGTCAGTTCGGACTCATTGCAGGACCCTTTTACAGGGCGTAAGGTACCTGAGAAATTCTTTTTTGTAAGATTCATTTTTTAGGTATTCTGTTTCATAGAGAGCTACGGCATATTTATTCAGGTAATCAAAATATGCCGTGGCTCTTTTTTTCCTTTCATTGTTATGCGCGGCTAAATAGTTTCACTCGCCTGAAATACGCCGTAAAAAACACACGTAGAGGAGCACTATCATGAGCCTTTTAGTCACCCGCCCGGCACCTGACTTCACAGCTACTGCAGTTTTACCCGACAACTCGTTCAAAGACGATTTCAGTCTTGCCGATTTCCGTGGCAAGTATGTGTTGTTATTCTTCTATCCTCTTAATTTTACCTTTGTCTGTCCATCTGAAATTCTCGCCTTCAACAAAGCGGTCAAGGAGTTTGAAGACCATAATTGCCAACTTATCGGTATTTCTATCGATTCGGCCTTTTCCCATCTGGCCTGGAAAAACACCAAGGTAAATGATGGCGGCATCGGCAATATTCAATACCCTCTCGTCGCGGATCTCGACAAATCCATTTCAAAATCCTACGACGTACTCCTCGATCAAGGTATCGCTCTGCGGGGACTCTTTCTTATTGATCGGGAGGGCATTGTTCGCCACCAGGTAGTCAATGATCTGCCGCTCGGCAGAAATGTCAATGAGGCCTTACGCATCCTGCACGCCCTGCAGTTTACCGAGAAACATGGCGAGGTTTGTCCGGCAAACTGGAATAAGGGAGAGGAAGCAATGCAACCGACGGCGGAAGGTGTAGCCAAATATCTCAGTAATCACCACTGATTACCTCCATTCGACAGCAAGGCACCAGGGGTGGAAAAGCTGCACTTGTTTCTCCACCCCTGGCTAAAGAAAATCGCCTGAACCGCTGAGCCTATCCAATCCGATCATACAGCGCAGCATTGTAGCCGACATAAAAGACATTGCCGATTTTCAGGGTAGGCGCCCGAAGATTACCCGTTGGCCCGGTAATCTTTTTCAACAGGGCATCCTTATTGGCGGTTGACGGAGAAAAATCTATACACTTCTGGCCGCTGGCGACATGCACTGTGTCGGCACCGGCGATCACCTTCCACGCCTCCTCTCCAGTATAGGTTTGATTTTTCGCATTCACTTCCGTCCCAATCGAGATGTTTTTTTCCGCAAAGGCCATCCAGGCTTTTTTACAGGAAGCTCATCCTTTACGCATATAAGCCCAATCAATGTTCATTATTACCTCCCCTTCTTATTTCCCATACCAGGGTTCTTTAATTGTCACTGTTCACGGGAAACTGAAAAAACTGTCTCTCCCCGAACTATTAAGGTTTTACCTTAAACTCTCCATTCAACCACCTGCATCTATGTCAAAGCCCGGCCGGCGGCAAGCGTTGCCATATGGACAAACAGAGCCAGGTTCAAAACAATAAACAGCCGTCGATAATCGCTCATTTTTCGTATCGCCAGACCATAAAAAAACGCACCAGGTAACAGGCACGCATTGCCGATGATTATGGCACGAAAGAACCAGCCAAGAGGAAAAGGCAGGATAAGGAACATAAGCATAACCGTCACCAGGGCGCCGATCCAGGTGGCAAAAAAACGTTTCAAACTGTCTTCTCGAAACTGTTTGAGAAAATTTGGCAGATCGCTCCCGGCATAATCTTCTTTAAAGGTAAGCTGGACCAGCCAGAAATGCGGTACCTGCCACAAGACAAAAAGAACAATCAGTAAGGCCGCAGTAAATCCGACGGCCTTCCCACCACCGCCAAGCCAGCCGATATAAGGCGGCAAGGCCCCGCAGATCGCCCCCGGAATAATAGCGAGGATCGTCTTCTTTTTTAGCGGGGTATAGACAGCATTATACAAAAAAACTGCACAGACGGCGACCAGCGGCGGTAAAAGAGTCCGGCCTGCGGTAAAGAGGATCCCCAGGCCGATGAACAACAGCACCAGGGCCTGCATACCTGCCTCGGCTGGAGTAAGCAACCCCTGCGGCATGGGTCTGTTTCTTGTTCTCCCCAGTTGACCATCCAGTCGATATTCCTGCAGGCTGTTCAGCGTTGCCGCGCCTGCGGCAATGACAAAAATGCCACAGCCGGCGAAAAACGTCCGTGGCGTTACAACGGGATCTGCCAAAATATAACCAAAAACCGTGGAGCAACCTACAAGTAGGCAGAGCGGTACTTTGGCCAGGCCGTATCTTCTTTTTATAGCTGGTAAAAAACTTAACACAAAGCGGGGGAAGATAAGGTGTCCATGACAGGGAGTCCCTTTACTCCTGCAGCCAGCTCTGGAATTCTGCTTCAGGGACAATTCTCAGCTTGGCGACCATGGCCGAATGATCTACTCCACAATACTCGGTACACTCAATATCGTATTCCCCAAGCTCGTCGGCAGAGAACCAGGTATAGGTCGACATCCCTTTCACCGCATCAACTTTAATGCGAAAGGCCGGGACAAAAAAGCTGTGCAGTACATCAAGAGAGGTGATGTTCAGCTTGATTGCCCTGCCCAGGGGAACTACCAGTTCATTCTCGGTTTCCTTGTCATTGTCATAGACGAAGATCCACGAATACTGCTGGGCCAGGACCTCTATCTCCATTGCGTCATCGGGAACCGTGCGCAGTCCAAGATACGCCGACCAGCCGATGTAAAACATGGAAAGTGCTATCAGCGTCGGGACAATCGTCCAGATAATTTCCAGAGGGTAATTATCTCGAATATCAGCGGCGACAGGGTGTTTGCTTCGTCTGTACCTGACGACGAAATAGACCATCACAGTGGTGATACCGAACAGCAGCACGACGGATATTCCGAGTATATACCAAAATGCCTGATCAACGCCTTGTACCGGGGTCATAGAATTCTCCACCTGTTATCGGTATGCCACATCCCAGAAGGTAAAACCGATCAAAACAACCAGCACCAGTACCGTACTGATGAAAGAAATATTGATAACTCGACCCTCATATTTGAGATGCATAAAAAAGAGCAGAACAAAGGTCACCTTGGTGCAGGCAATGGCCAGCGCAATGGGAATATTGAAGAATCCCACATCGATGTAGGAGACCCCGACGGTAACCCCGGTCAGCACCAGAAGAATCGCCAGAACCATCCCGAGTTGCGTAAAGCTGAGCACATGTTGTTTGTCTTGATTCTCCATGTTCAATCTCCAAAACTGATCCGGATTACAATACCAGGTAAAATAAAGGGAACACAAAAATCCAGATAAGGTCTACCAGATGCCAGTAAAGACCGGAGTTGTCGAGCATGGAGAAACTGGAGGCAGTCACTCTACCGTTCAGGACAAAAATGAGACTGACGGTGAGCAGCACCATGCCGATAATGACATGCAGCCCGTGCAGGCCGGTGATAACATAATAGAGGCCAAAAAATATATTCACCCCAGGTTCTCCGGCAACAAGGGTTTCGGAGTTGGGATAAATGTCATGATGAATCTTCGCACCCCATTCAAAATATTTATTCACCAGGAAGACAACACCGCAAAAAATTGAGAAAAAGAGTAAACCGACCGCCTGCTTTTTGGCGTTTCGCTGTAGAGCGGTAATGGAGGCGGCCACAGTGAAACTGGATATGAGCAGAACGATGGTATTGATCGCCCCGATTACCCGGTTCAATTCCTTGCCACCCTCGGCAAAGAACTCGGGATACCGGTGCAGATACGCCGCATAGAGGACAAAAAGTCCGCCGAAAAGGATAATTTCCGAATAGAGAAACAGCCACATCCCAAGTTTAATACCAGCTCTATCTATCTGAGAACTCATTATAAGTATCCTTATCTGCCACTCTTTGGCAGGCGTTCAGTTACCTTGGTAAAATCATATGGGTAGTCCTCTATGTGCGGCTTTTTTATGAAATTGTGTACCGGCGGCGGCGATGGGACCGTCCACTCCAGGGTCGTTGCCCCCCAGGGATCAGCAGGTGCGGGAACCCGCTGTTTGAAACTCAGCAGCAGATTTACAAACATCGTCACCATGCCGATAATAAGCAGATACCCGCCAAATCCGGCAAGGAAGTTGCCGGTTTCATACTGGGGAAGATAGTCATAATATCTTCGGGGCATGCCCTGCATGCCGAGAATGAGCATCGGGACATAATGGAAAACAAAGCCTACGCCGGTCAGGACCGCGCCGATATACGCCGGTTTAAACCGATACATGACGCCAAACATCTTCGGCCACCAGAAATGCATCGCCGCAAAAAAAGCAAAGCCTGTCCCGCCGAACATGACAAAGTGAAAATGGGCCACAACAAATTGCGTATCATGCACATGAATATTCGTTCCGGCCGCCCCCAGAACCAGACCGGTCAATCCACCTATGCTGAAGAGATAGATGAAAATGAGCGACAGGAGGAGCGGCGGCGTCATTTCAATAGACCCTTTATACATGGTCGAGACCCAGGAGAAGACCTTAACTGCCGACGGAATAGCGACAAGATAGGTCAGCAGAGAGAAGACAAAAACGGACACGTCGCTCATACCGCTGGTAAACATGTGGTGTGCCCAAACCAGCGAGCCGGCGATTGCAATGGCCATCGATGACCAGACGATTGCCTTATAACCAAAGATGGCTTTTCGGGAAAAAACCGGGATAATCTCTGAAATCACCCCCATACCCGGTAAAATCATCACATAAACGGCAGGATGGGAATACATCCAGAACAGATGCTGATACAGTAAGGGATCTCCGCCTTTATCCGGGTCAAAAAGTCCAATATTCAAAAACCTCTCCAAGACAATCAGCACGAAGGTAATGGAAATCACCGGAGTTGCCAGGATCTGTACCCAGGCTGTGGCGTACAGCGACCAGGTAAAGAGCGGTATCTGCATCAAACCCATGGTTTTGTCGCGCATGCGGTGAAAGGTGGTGACAAAATTCAAACCGGTCAACATCGACGACATACCGAGAATAAATGCCGCCGTGACGGTTAGACCGACGTTGGCACTGTTCTGCACACTAAAGGGCACATAGAAAGTCCAGCCGGTATCAGGAAATCCGTCGCCGACAAACAAAGAAATGATGGCGAACAATCCGCCAAACATAAAAAGGTACCAGCTGAAAAGATTGAGACGCGGGAAAAAAACGTCATCGGTGCCGAGTTGTATCGGCAGGAAAAAATTGCCGAAAATAGCAGGGATGCCGGGAATAACAAAAAGAAAGATCATTATTACCCCATGCAGGGTAAAGGTCGCGTTATAGGCCTCGGCCCCCATAATAGTCCGACCCTGAGTCATCAGCTCAGTTCTCAGCAGGAGACCAAGAAACATGGCGAGTACGAACCAGAAGCTCACCGCAGCAAAATACATGATACCCAGCCGCTTATGGTCATGGGTCAACAGCCAGGACATTATTCCCGTACGCCCAGGCGGTGACGAATTATGATAGAAAGATTGCGTTGCAGTCATATGGATATCCTGTCTGTTAATGCTGCATGGTAACGGCTCGGCCATCATCGACATCCTACGGCCGTTTTCGTTTAAAATAGCTAAAAACAAAGATTACGACTATGACAAAAAACAGCATCACACCTATTTTTACGCGCTGGAACACAGATTTATTGGTATCCGGATCGTAATTGAAGCAGAATGCGAGAAGCCTTTTCACCGAAAGTGACGGCCTGCCGCTTGTTGCATCGGCAAGCCCCATGTCTATATCCCCAGCCAAAAAGGATCCATAGACGTAGCGGATGATTTTCCCGTCTTTTGCTATGGTCATCAGCGCGGCAGGATGAATAAAAGTCTGATCATCAATTTTTTTAAATCGAAAACCCACAGCGTCCATTGCCGTGTTAATCGCCTGTGGGCTGCCGGTGAGAAAACGCCAGGCATGGGGGGGGAAATCCTCCCCGACAATTTTCAAATAATTCTTTTTTGCCCGAGCAGCATCTGTCGCGCTTTCCGCTTCATTAAAACTGAGAGCGATTACCCGATAGTCTTTTTCCGGCTGAAAACTAAGATTGCCAAGGGCAATGGCCAGGTTAGCAAGATTTTTGCTGCAGATATTCGGGCAATAAAAATAAATCGGGAGAAAGATTGTCGGCCGATCGATAATATCGCCGAGTCGCACACCATTTCCCTGTTCATCGACAAATTCCAAGTCCAATGGCAGATATTGCCCGGTCTTCTCCTCTATCCACTGAACTGAATCAGTCTTGCTGCCGGCCAGAACCTTCTTGCTCTGCTCTAGAAGTCCCGGGGCATTGTTTTCCGCTCTGGAATAACTGCCCATTTCCATCGCCATAAAGAGCATAACGACGTAGACGATGGTTTTTATCCAAGGTATCATGCACACATCCGCTTATTCCATTTTCTCCGATGCACCCGAGTTCAGGTTCACCTTCAGAGCGGTTCTGTATGTATGCTTGGCCAGAAAGCTGTCCCGGCCGGCTCCATAGGCTAAAAGAATGGTAGTATCGCCGTTCACATCAATTTTCGTATCGTTTTTATCACCTGACTGCAAAGGGATGGTAAACTCTATGGTCGTCATGCCGCCTGTTTCAGTGCCACCTACCAAGGTAACATCGCTGGAACCTCCGAGTTTCGTATCTGATTTATGGGCGTTGGCATCATAGCCAAAATCATCATCTAACCTCACTTTGCCATTTTTCACATAACCGAGGATAAAATTGGCCCCTTTCATCTCTTTTTCAGGATTAAATCCTATACCAACCCACCCTTCCGTCTCGGCAGCCATTTTGACAGCCAGTGTCTCCCCAACGACCTTCCAGGCAAAGGAAATTTTTTTATCTTGTACTTCATGGTCATATTCGGCTGCCTGAATATTCATTACGGTGGCGCAAAATATGACACTCATACTTAGAATCATTTTATGGACGCTTTTTATTTTCATAATTTCTCCTCTTGTTATACAAGTTTGTCAAGTCGGAAAGTTTTTTCAACCTATCGAATCAGGGAGCTGGGATCACGGCAAGCTGCGCTAGCTCATTGATGTGCATTTTTAGTTGATTAATTACTCTTTGCTCAGTTTGCAATTATTAGCATACTCTTTATGTTAAAAAAAGGTTCTGCAACTTATTATGATGCAACAGCAAATGGCAATGATTCTTTTTCATAAAAATTTTTTAAAATATTTGCCGACTCAACATTCTATGATTACCATAACGAATTGAAGTTCACTGAACACAGCTTCTTTTTGGTAGATCCACCTGAATTTGCTGCAAGCATTACAACTACATTGTAGCACTACGGGTTGTCACCAAGAGTCTGTCGTATTATAGCAAATTTTTCTCAGATCAAGGCATTTTTAAAAATTAAGCACAGCCATATAGTTAATATAGCGAGCATTAATTTTCAAAAATAACGAAGATATGGGAAAAGGGCATAATCCGACAGACTCCTCGACGGCAACTAAACCCTAATCATTATCACTGGAGGAAATAAATGGCCAAAAAATTGGGAATATACAAATGCGATGTCTGCGGTAATATCGTTGAAGTTCTTACTGCAGGTGGGGCGGAGTTGATGTGCTGTGGTCAGCAGATGACCATGCAAAACGAAAATACAACCGATGCCGCCGTTGAAAAGCACGTACCTGCCTTAGAAAAACGTGATGACGGTTGGCAGGTAAATATTGGTTCTGTAGATCATCCTATGACCGATGCCCATTTCATTGAATGGATCGAGCTCTCAGCCGGGGATGCCGTTTACCGGCAATTTCTCCACCCATCAGCCAAGCCGGCAGCTTTTTTCCCCATTAAAGCCGATGTTGTCACCGCCCGTGCCTATTGCAACCTGCACGGTCTCTGGAAGAAATAGTTAGTGTATCTCCTGTAGATGGCTTGTTAATCCCATCTACAGGAGATACAATTTGTGCAAAGCGCTTTACTCTCCTGCAGCGGTTTTTCCTTGTTTTCCTCAGAAGTTACTTTCTTGACAGGCCTTATCTTCAGGTATAATTTAATATCGAATTAGGTACTATACAATTCACCTGAAATATTCAATAGGAGAGACCCATGAACACAACGGCACACCGCATCGAAAAGGACAGTATGGGTGAGGTTCGGGTGCCCCTTGAAGCGTTTTATGGTGCTCAAACCCAGCGGGCTGTTGACAATTTCACCATTTCCCCCCAGACATTGCCCTGGAGTTTTATTGAAGCGGTTCTGATCATTAAAGCGGCAGCGGCGCGAAGCAATGGGGAGATCGGCATTCTTGCGCCGGAAAAGGCAGAACTCATCTGCAATGCGGTTGACGTTCTGCTCTCGACACAGCCGTTGGAGCAATTTCCGGTATCTGTTTTTCAGACCGGCTCGGGAACCAGCACGAACATGAACGTCAACGAGGTCATTGTCGGCCTGGTTCGCAAAAAAGGTGTCGAACTCTCACCAAACGATGATGTAAATCTCTGCCAGAGCAGCAACGATGTCATCCCCAGCGCTCTTCAAGTGTCAGCAGTATGGGCAACTAGAAGAGCACTCGTCCCCGCTCTGAAGTCGCTCGCGGCAATTATCCGCACGTTCGGAACGGAAAACAGTGACGTGATCAAAACAGCCCGCACCCATCTGATGGACGCCCTGCCAATTCGACTGCAAGCCGAACTGGAGGGCTGGTCGGTACAGATCGATGAATGTCTCGAGCGTATCGAATCAGCTCTACCGAGATTAAGTCGTCTTCCGCTCGGTGGGACAGCCGTCGGCAGCGGGGTTAACTGTCATCCGAATTTTTCCGCCAAGGCAATTGCCCATATTAACAGCACCACTGCACTCGTTTTCACGCAGACACCGTCATTCTATAAGGGCCTCAGCAATCTTGATACCGTCGTCGAATTCTCCGGCCACCTTAAAACCTGTGCGATTTCGCTGAACAAGATTGCAAGCGACCTGAGATGGATGAATTCAGGGCCCTTGACCGGACTTGCCGAAATAAAACTCCCCGCCCTGCAACCCGGCTCAAGCATCATGCCGGCCAAGGTCAATCCGGTTATCCCGGAAGCTGTCTGCATGGCAACGGCCCAGGTAATAGGCAATGACACAACGATCAATCTTGCCGGCATGGGAGGCAATTTTCAGCTCAATACCATGCTGCCGCTCGCGGCGGCCAATATTCTTCAGTCAATTGACCTTCTCACGGGGAGTGCGAGCGTGCTTGGTGAAAAAGCCATCAAAAACATGTCGGTGAACCGCCAAGTTTTTGCGCAAGCCCTTTCACGCAACCCTATCCTGGTGACCGCACTCAATCCCGTAGTCGGCTATCTGAAAGCCGCGGAAATCGGCAAGATTGCTCAAAATGAAAACAGACCGGTTTTTGACGTAGCCTTAGAACAGACGGATATTCCCGAGGAAGAGCTGCAGCGGTTGCTGGATCCGAAAAATTTAGCAGACGGTGGGGGCAACAAGTAACACGACTATCAGAGCATCAACGTCTGGGGATATTTGCACATTCTTTGCAACCGGCTTGTCTGGCGCAGCCAGGCTCCTGGACTCGGCACTGGCAAGTGCAACGGTTGTCACGCCTTACGCCCAGATTTTGCGATAAAAGCAGGCCATTCGTTTGCAGGCCAGATTATTGAGTTGCTTAAGGTAGTCAAAGGCGACCCAGTAATTCATCTTTGATTTGCCGTAATCACGATCTCTGAATTCGATAGGAATTTCAGTTACCCGCATCTCTTTACCGTACTCGGCCAGCAGAGCCAGACCTATCTTAAAGCCTGGGACGGAATCGGACAACTCGGCCAGTCTCCGCCGCTCTACCGCAAAAAAACCAGCCAGCGGGTCTTTCACTTCACAGAAAAAAAGCGCAGGCAAGGTGGCAATTCTTGAACAGAGTTTTCGTAAAAACGGCCAATCGGGCAGAGATCCGCCCGCGACGTATCTGCTGCCGATGACCATATCGTGCGTCCCATCAAGCAGTGGTTGCAGAAGTTGCGGAATGATCTCGGGAGGGTGACTGAGGTCTGCATCCATAACCAGGACGTAGGTCGAATCGGTATATCTGGCCCCGGCTATGACAGCCCCGGCAAGGCCGACATTGACGTCATGCTGCAGCAGGCGGACCGGCGCTCTTTGCTGCCAGTCAAGCACACGGGCGCAGGTTCCGTCCGTGGATGCCGAATCAACAAAGAGCACATCAAAATCAAGTTTGCTTGATCGTCTGACGTTGAAAATTCTCGTCAGCAACAGATCAATATTTTCCGCCTCATTGAGAGTGGGTACAATAATTGTAATTGTTCGCAAGACCAACTCCTCATTTCATTAAATGGAAAATGCACCCCGGCGTCAATCCACAAGCAACCATAATAGCGGAAATTCACTTTCCAGTACGCTGATTCGAAACCAGCATAGTTTACCATATCAATGTGATCATGCCTCAATTTTTTCCAGATGAAAGCCCCCCTCCCCTCCTCCAGTCTTCTGCCAGCCCGAACATTCACCTCCTTCTCTTGCTCAAAAAACACAGCGGTCCGCTAAGTCTTTTTGTGCAGTCTATTGATAACTTTGGCGAATATATTCACTTATTTTCATGTATTAACAGAATATTGTTCTTGACTTCATTGTTATAAAGAATATATTTACTGTTAAACAAGGAGGATATATGCTCGATGCGATCAGTCTCGAAATATTAAATATACTGCAAAAAAAGGCCCGTATTCCAAACGTCGAGGTTTCCCGGCAGGTTGGTCTGGCACCGTCGGCAGTCCTCGAACGGATTCGTAAAATGGAAAAACAGGGGATTATCGACGGCTACGAAGTCAGACTGAATCCAGAGCAATTCAACCGGGCCCAGGTTGCCTTCGTACACATCAAGACCAACCCGGCCATGTCGGATAAGGTCGGCAGCGAACTCTCCCTGATCCCCGAGATCCAGGAGGTTCACTTCGTCTCAGGAAGCGACTGCTATCTGGTAAAAATACGCAGTGCCGATACCACGGCACTTGGCCAGCTGCTGCAGGAAAAAATAACAACTATTGACGGCGTACTTTCCACCAGCACCGAAACGGTCTTAGCAACGGTCAAGGAAACCAGCCAGATACCACTGCCACTCACCATTAGCCAAACCACATAAGGAAGCAGTCCCATGCCAATGTCACAGTCCTATAAAACCCGACTTTTTCCTGTATTGGATAAAATTACCAGCCATTACGGGACACCTTTTCACATCTACGACGAGAAGGGTATCCGGCAGACAGGAGAGAACCTAAAAAAAGCCTTTGCCGGAATCGACTGTTTTCGCGAATACTATGCAGTAAAGGCCCTGCCCAATCCAAAAATCCTCTCGCTCATGAAAGACATGGGCTTCGGTTTTGATTGCAGTTCTATTGCCGAACTCCGTCTCAGTCGTCAGGTCGGTGGCCGAGGGGAGGATATTATGTTCACTTCCAACAACACCAGTGAACTCGATTTCATTGAGGCAGCCAAAGATGGCGGGTCGATTCTCAACCTCGATGATCTCAGCCTGCTGGCCAAGGTACCGGTACTGCCCGAGCTGATTAGCTTTCGCTACAATCCCGGTGCGAAGAGAAGCGGCAACGAGATTATCGGCAACCCGACCGAGGCCAAATACGGCGTGAGTGACGACCAGATCATTGACGCCTACCGCCAGGCAAAGTCCTTAGGCGTTCAGCGTTTCGGCATTCATACCATGCTCGCCTCCAATGAACTGAATCATGAATATATGGTACAGACCAGCCGAATGCTGCTGGAACTTATCGCCGATATCTCCGCTGAACTTGCTATCACCTTTGATTTCATCAACATCGGTGGCGGTCTTGGTATCCCCTACGAACCGGGCATTGCAGTATTAGACATTAAGGCCATGGGCAGTCAGATCACCGAAATCTTCAAGAGTTTCCGCGAACAGCATGGCTATGAACCGGCCCTCTACATGGAAAGCGGCCGTTTCATGACCGGTCCGCATGGTGTCCTCATCACTACAGCCATCAATCGAAAGGATATTTACCGCACCTATGTCGGGGTTGACGCCTCGATGAGCTGCCTGATGCGACCCGGCATGTATGGCGCTTATCATCATATCGATGTGCTTGGCAAGAATGGTACTGCTGAAACGGAAATTGTCGATGTCGTCGGCTCGCTCTGTGAAAACAACGACAAATTCGCGGTACAGCGCCGGTTGCCGAAGATCGAAGACGGCGACATCCTCGTCATTCAGGACACCGGTGCCCACGGGAGTGCCATGGGTTTCAACTATAACGGTAACCTGCGCCCGAAAGAGCTGCTTCTCACTGTTGACGGCAAGGTCGAACTCATCCGCCGGGCAGAACAGGTGGAGGATTATTTTGCCACCCTTGATTTCGAACCGGATCTGTTAACGCCGTAAAACCGTCGGTTATGACTGTGGCGCAACTACATTTTGATAAACGTGTAAAAGGTCGGATTTTCAGATGACCATTGATATAGACGTGTTTCTGGCTACCGTTGCCACTGCCGTTCGTAATAAACAGGTGCCGGTGGTCGATCTGATTGCGGTGCAGACCAGAGACCCCTTTAAGGTTCTGGTCGCGACGATTCTCTCCGCCAGGACCAAGGACGAAACCACGGCCAAGGCCTCGGCACGACTTTTTAAAGTAGCCCCGGACGTGGCTTCCCTCGCTGCCTTGCCGGAAGAAAAAATTGCCCGCCTGATTTATCCTGTCGGCTTCTACAACACCAAAGCCAAACACTTGGCCAAACTGCCGGACAGTCTAAAAATATTTGGCAACAAAGTACCGGATACCATTAAAGAGCTCATCACCTTGCCGGGTGTCGGCCGGAAAACAGCCAATCTGGTGGTCAGCGTCGCCTTCCAGAAACCGGCTATCTGCGTTGACACGCATGTGCACAGGATTTTCAATATATGGCAATATGTCGAGACGGATAGTCCCCTGAAAACGGAAATGGCTCTACGGGCAAGCCTGCCGGAAAAGCACTGGATTGGCGTAAACTCTCTCCTCGTTGCCTTTGGTCAGTCGATCTGCAGACCGCTTGGTCCCCATTGTGATATCTGCCCCTTAGAAAAGAAGTGCCCGCAGAAAGGGGTACGTCCCCGCAAGATACCCGGAGTTAAAATGGACAAGAACAGCACGTTGAAATTTGTTTCCTGGAATGTCAACGGCATCCGCGCCATTGAAAAAAAGGGCTTTGTCACGACACTGCCGGATTTCGACGCGGATGTTATCTGCCTGCAGGAGACCAAGGCCCAACCGGACCAACTCTCCGAAGAATTAAAAAATATTCCCGGCTACACGTCCTACTGGCACAGCGCCGAACGAAAAGGCTATTCCGGGGTGGCTTTCTACTCGCGGATCGAGCCGTCGGCCGTGCATTACGGCCTGGGCGACGCCGAATTTGACTGCGAAGGGAGAGTGCTGACCCTGGAATTCGATACCTTTTACCTGATAAACATCTATTTTCCCAACAGCGGTGAAAATTTAATACGACTTGACTACAAGCTGCGCTTCAATGCAAGGCTAACCGCTTTTGCCAAGGAACTTGAAGCAAAAAAGGCGGTGATATTGTGCGGCGACTTTAATGTCGCCCACAAGGAAATCGACCTGAAAAACCCGAAAAGCAACGTAAAAAATGCCGGTTTCACCCCGGAGGAACGTGCCTGGATGGACAGCTTCGTCGCCGCAGGTTACGTCGATACCTTTCGCATCTTCAACCAGGAACCGGAGCAATATACCTGGTGGAGCTACCGCTTCAGTGCCCGGGCCAATAACATCGGCTGGCGTATTGACTATTTTTGTGTCAGTGAAGGGGCGAAGACAAAGGTGAAAAGTGCCGCAATCCTGCAAGATATTTTAGGCTCAGATCATTGTCCGGTCGAGCTGCACTATCGCATTGATTAAAGGGAAATATCACCGGCAAGAAGCTCCGGCTGCCTGGCTCGGATATATTCGATGAGTTTTCTTGGCCCCGCCGGGAAGGCAAATTGATTGAGCTGATCCAAAAAAATCCATCGGGAATTGCAGGCTGATCGCAGCACGGGTTCAGTTTTTTCTCCCTCCAGGGTGCAGAGAAAACAGTGGAGAATTATTTTATGATGGGTGTACTGGTGCATAACCCTGGTAAGAGGCTTGACAAGTGCCACGGACAGCCCGGTGTCCTGTAAGATTTCCGAGACAACCTGCGCGCCAGGCTCCCCTGCGGCTATCTCTCCGCCGGGGAACTCCCATAATCCACCCCAGACATCACCGGCTTTACGCTGCTGAATAAAAACCTTCTCCTGCCACCTGATAAGGCCGGCCACCCTGTGCACGGTGATAATATTTTTTTTTGGTCCAAGCAGGGGTCGCTCGGCAACGGTTCCCGCATGCAGGGCCCGGCACGACGCGGCGACAGGGCATTTTGCGCAGTGAGGCTTTTTCGGTGTGCAGACCAGGCCGCCGAAATCCATCAATGCCTGGTTATACGCCCTGGCTTGCCCTTTCGGCAGGAGATTTTCGGCTATTTCGCTCAACCGCTTTTGTGTTTTTTGCTCTTTGACAGGAGTATCGATGTTAAAAAGCCGGGTATAGACCCGGGCGACATTGGCGTCTATCACCGGCACATCAAAATTACCCGCCACACTGGCAATCGCGGCCGCAGTATAGGGTCCGATGCCAGGTAAAGTCAAGAGCCGCTGGTACTCACAGGGAACCTCACCGCCAAATTCACCGACAATGACTTTTGCCGCCTTGTGCAGATTTCTCGCCCTGGCGTAGTAGCCGAGCCCTTCCCAGTATTTGAGAATTTCCTGTTCCTCCGCCGTTGCCACAGCCTGAACGTCGGAAAACCGCGAGATCCAGCGCAGGAAATAGGCGACCCCGCGATCCATCTGGGTCTGCTGCAGCATGATTTCGGAAATCCAGACATGATACGGATTGTAGGTGCGGCGCCAGGGGAGATCGCGGTTGATAATGCGAAACCATTGCAGCAGCGACTGGACAATTTCTGGACAGTCAGCGGCAGAGAGGACACTCTTCATCGATATTACATCCCCCAGCCGAGGTAGCGACCAACGGCGACCAGGCCCATACCGACCACCACCGTGGCACAGAGACTGTTCCATTTCCAGGCCACGGGAAAAGCAATAAGAGCCGCCCAGAAAAAGAGGTTGTCAAAAGCCAGATTTATGGAGTTTTCACGCACAAGTAGGGAAGGAACAAGCATTGCCGCCAAAACGGCGGGAGGGACCAGGCGCAGCCAGGAGGCAAAAATCGGCCGCAGAGTCTTGCCGCTCAAAAAAAGGGTGGGCAGTAGCCGGGGTAGGTAGGTGACAACCGCCATGCCGACGATTGTCCAGAGAATCAGCGTTTGATCCACAGCTCGACCCCCAAACCCAGGGTAGCCCCGGTAACTGTTGCGACTATAATATGAAACTGATGCCAGCCGGCAAGATAGAGCAAGGTGGCAATGCCCCCGGACAGAATTGCGGTAATGAGCTGCACCGGGGATTTACACTGCCCCACCAGCAGGCCGATAAACATAGCCGCCAGGGCATAGTCCAGCCCCAGGGGTTTTATATCCCCTATCAGGCCGGAGGCGATGATGCCTAAACCAGTGCCCAGCACCCAGGATGCCTGGGCGGTCATGTTGAGCGACAAAGCCTCCAGCCGGCAAGCACTCAGTTTTCCAGCCGCTGATGAATGGAGGGCAAAGGTTTCATCGGTCAGCTCAAAGGAAAAAAAAGCAAGATATCGCTTTTTCCAGCCGGCAAGATAGGGGGCAAGTGAGGCGGCCATCAACATATGGCGCAGATTGACGACAAAGGTGGTGAGGATTACCGCAGCGGGCCCGGTCCCGGCGGCAAACAGACCGACTGCGATAAATTGCGCCGAGCCGGCAAAAACAATCAGCGACATCAACAGGGTATTGGCTTCGGACAAGCCACTTTTCCCAGCCAGCACGCCATAGGCAAAACCAATGGGTATATAGCCGAGAACAATGGGCAAGGCCCTTTTGAACCCTGTCCAGCAGTGGACAGACGATGGAGACAATTGCCGACTTTTATCAACCTCGAGCAAATCGGGCAAAATCACATCCGCCGATACAGCTCAAGACACCGTTCACGGCTCATTTTTTTCTGCCAGTCCGGTCCCAAACAGTTTTCCCAAAGGGGTACCAGATTAAGGGCGGTGGTGACCATCAGTTCAAGGGCCTCCTCAGCCATATTGCTGGTGAGGTTTCTCGGCAGCGTTATCTGATGTTTGTCCATCATCCGCCTGAACTCGCGCACCCCTTCCGGGTAAATCTCTTCCAGATAATCGAAAGCGATGCAGCAACCGATACCGTGATGAATACCGAGCACATAAGAGAGTCCATACGACAGCGCGTGACAGGCTCCGACCTGGGAATAAGCGATACTCATCCCGCCGAAATAGGAGGCCATCATCAGCTTGTCGTCCTTTGCCGGATGATCTTCCAGAAAAACCTGTCGACACAGGTCGATAGACTTTTCACCATATGCCTTACTGAACTCATTGATGAAAGTACCCTGCAGGGACTCGACGTCGTGGATATAACAGTCCATACCGGTATAGAACCACTGGTCCTTCGGCACCCCGGCAAGGAGTTCGGGATCGAGCACGATCTGATGAAACAAGGTGTAGTCCGAATTTATGCCGAGTTTTTTCACCGGTCCGGTCAGGATGGTCGTCCGGGAGATTTCCGCCCCGGTCCCAGCCAAGGTAGGCACGGCTACATGGTAAACAGAGGGGTTGTTGATCAGATCCCAGCCCTGATAATCGGCTGACGACCCGGGATTGTTGAGCATCAGCGAAAGAGCCTTGGCTATATCCATGGTCGCCCCGCCGCCGATGCCGACGATACCGTCCGGTTTCACCCCGCTGTAGTCACGAATTTGCCGCACGAGGGCGTCTATATAACTGGTCTTCGGTTCATCATCGACATTGACCAGTAATTTCAGATCATTGCCCTGCAGGGGCAACCTGCCTTCGAGGGGTTTGCCGAAAAAGACATCGTCGAGAACAAAAACAAAATAGGAATCAGGAGTTATCCGATGCGGCTTGACGATATCACTCAGCTGATTGAACGAACCTCTACCAAACATTATATTCGGTACAATACTGAAATTTCTGAACATGCTCAGTTCCACTTGAAAAGTTTTAAAAAATCAAAAATACCTTTGCCCGGAATGGTGTACGAAGCGAAAGAGGTCTTGACACTCTCCTGCCGGCAGGTTTACAGGCCGATGACAAAACAGATCCGGTACCGGTGAACGTTTCACCTTCCCGTAACAAAGATTCGACTATAACTCAAGTACGATTTCCATTCATCTTTTTGTGTGTGTTTATTCGTTCCTGTCGGTAATTTTTCCACTGTTTATATTTGCAATAGCCGGTAGAATGGGCAACAGGCAAGAAAACATTGAAGGTTAACTAAGGTGCTAAGAGTAAGTCAAAGGTTCATATTTTCAAGATAGGAGCAGGAAGATTAAATGTCGGTTATCAGCGAAGACAGCGTATTTACCTCTCTGCAGCAGCATGGCCCACTGGCGGTCGAAGACAGTGTCTATTTGACCCAACCGTTCTCTTCCCATACCAGGAAATGGGTAAAAAATCTCTGCCGGGAGCGAATCAATATAACCAAATATCGTGCCCTTCGCAGCCAGATATTTGAATTTCTGGAAATTACCAGTTTTGCCCAGCTTAACGAACTTCTACAGCACCCGGAAACGCAAATAAATCGAAGCCATCGTGCCTGCTTACTGCTCGGCAATATGTTCGGCCTTAATGGATCATCCCGGGAAATCGAAGCCAGGGTGTACGAATATGCCCGCACCGCCGACGCGGTTGTCAACTCTCTAAAAGGAAAAATTTTAAAACCCTACGCCTCCTTTGTCGACACCACCAACGAAATTGAAGTGGCCAACGATCCGGTCACTCTCCTTCTCATTATGTTTAACGACAGGTACCATAAAAAGGCCCGGTTTGAGGCACGGCGTAAGCTGGTACTCATGAATCTGGCCGGGAGCATTGATCAACGGGAAAGGGAAACAGGCATCGAAGAAAAGTTTTCCAATTTTTTACATTTTCTCAACGATTACGTGTGGAGCAAAAACCTGAAAATTGGAGAACATGATATTGCATATCTATATTCACAGCACTCCGAGGAGACATTCTGCTGCAACAGCGTCAAGGTTCTTAACGAAAAACAAGCAAAAGAGGTTCAACTCGGCAAAGGGTCGAAGCTCACCCTGCTCAAACGCCGTCGTTTCTCCGCCGGATATCGAGAGATCCCCATCTATGTCTCGATCCGCAAGAAACCGCCCGAGGCGAAGGTCCTCAAATTGCTGCGAAAAAACCAAAAAAATCCAGCGGTAGCCGTCGATGACGAGCTTGGTCTTATGGCCGTTCTCGATTCCGTTGCCGACATAAAAACATTTCAGACGCACCTGACGCGGTCGGCATCAAAAGCCAACAGCTTCATGGTCCTGGAAGACATTTCCGACACCTTGACCGGATCTACTGCATACAGAACAACAGCGACCGGGTCGAGCTCAAAAACTGAGATGCTGAAGTTTTTTGCCCGGCTGGGCGGCATGCGGGTAGAATTTATTATCCACAACAACCGCTCATGGCTGAATTACATGTACAAAAAAGAGGTCTCCCACGATGAGTATGAGGTGAAACGGATTTTTGATTCGGGGGTTATGGAACTGCTGTTTCCCCAAGATATCTTTCGTCTGGATCTCGAGAAAATCCGCCACGACATGATTCGCCGGTTCCGAAAAAACATCGAAGAATAAGAGACACCTCCCCTCCGCACCGCACCACAGAAGCTCTCAGGGAGAGGTGATCGCCTTGAGATAAGACTGATATGTATCCTCGAGTGCTTCCCTGAAACTGAAGCGGGGTTGCCAGCCCAGGCTATTGATCCTCGAAGTATCGAGTAACTTTCGCGGCGTCCCGTCCGGCTGCTCGGTGTCGTAAACCGTCTCTCCGGCATAGCCGACCAGTTCGGCAATGCATGAGGCGGTCTCCCGGATGGTCAGGTCTTGTCCCGTCCCAACATTTAAAAAGGATGGATTCTCATCGCCAAAGTGCCCTTGATCGAGATGCATTACATGGATACAGGCGGCCGCCATATCGTCGACATGGAGAAATTCCCGGCGCGGTGCACCGGTGCCCCAGAGAATAACCTTCGGTATATGGTCCTTACTGAGACTGTTCGTGTCGGCTCTATAGCCCAGAGCCTGCCTGATATTTTCCGGTATCAGGCCGTAGCGTGCCTCGTCTGCCATGATTGCCGCAACATTGCCATCCATGGCCAGTTTGGCCAGATGATACTTACGCAGCATGGCAGGAATAACATGACTGTTTTGCAGATGGTAATTATCCTCCGGACCGAAGAGATTCGTCGGCATGACGGAGCGATAACAGGTACCGTACTGCCGATTATAGGCTTCACACATTTTGATCCCGGCAATCTTGGCGATGGCATAGGGCTCGTTGGTCGACTCTAGAGTGCCGGTGAGAAGGTAATCCTCTTTTATCGGTTGCGGCGCCAGTTTGGGATAGATGCATGAGCTGCCGAGAAACAGGAGGTTCTGCACCCCGGCTTTAAACGCCTGATGAATGACATTAGTCTCTATCATCAGGTTGATATAGATAAATTCCGCCGGATAAACGCTGTTGGCATGGATGCCGCCGACTTTGGCTGCGGCCAGAACTACCCTGTCCACCTTCACAGTCTGGAAAAATCTGCCAACCGCCGCCTGATCTGTCAGATCGAGTTCGGCATGCGACCGGGTAATGATATTTTTACAGCCTAGTCTCTTCAGCTGCCGAACGATAGCCGAACCAACCATGCCGCGGTGCCCGGCAACAAAAATTTTTTCATCAGCAATCATGTGCATGACAGTTTTATTCGTGATGGTTGAGAATGGTAAAGCCTTCGCTCTTGCAGAGTTCGTCTCTTTTGGCCTGTACCAGATCGGAACGCATCATTTCAACTACCAGCTCGGAGAAGGTCGTCTTCGGTACCCAGCCGAGTTTCTCCTTGGCCTTCCGAGGATCACCGAGCAGGGTCTCAACCTCGGTTGGCCGGAAATACCTCGGATCGACCCGAACAATGACATCATTAACCTTCATTTGCTGCACGGCTTTCCCGGCGGAAATGTGATCGATAATGCCGATTTCATCGACACCGGTTCCAGTCCAGCGTAAGCGTATGCCGATTTCTGTCGCGGCGGCGTTGACAAAATCCCGCACGGAGTGCTGTTCTCCGGTAGCAATAACAAAATCTTCAGGTTTATCCTGCTGCAGCATCAACCACTGCATCTGCACATAGTCGCGGGCATGTCCCCAGTCGCGCCTGGCATCCAGGTTTCCAAGATGCAGACAATCCTGCAAGCCGAGATAAATTCTCGCCAAAGCCCGGGTAATCTTGCGGGTGACAAAAGTTTCTCCTCTCAGGGGCGACTCGTGGTTAAAAAGGATGCCATTGCAGGCGTACATGTTGTATGCTTCCCGATAGTTGACGACAATCCAGTAGGCATACATCTTGGCCACCGCATAGGGCGAACGCGGATAAAAAGGCGTTGTCTCAGTTTGCGGCGTTTCCTGGACCTTGCCAAAGAGTTCCGAGGTGGAAGCCTGGTAGAATTTCGTTTTTTCCGTCAAGCCGAGGATTCGAATCGCCTCGAGAACCCGAAGCGTTCCCAAGGCGTCCGAATTGGCGGTGTATTCCGGTTCTTCAAAGGAGACCGCAACATGCGACTGGGCGGCAAGATTGTAGATCTCGTCCGGCAGCACCTTGCCGATGATGTGAATAAGACTGGAAGAATCGGTCAGATCACCATGATGGAGAATAAATTTTCGGTCACCTACATGAGGATCCTGGTAAAGATGGTCAATACGATCCGTGTTAAAAAGAGACGCCCGCCTCTTTATGCCGTGTACTTCGTAGCCTTTTTTGAGAAGGAACTCTGCCAGATACGCTCCATCCTGCCCGGTTATGCCGGTAATGAGGGCTTTTTTCATCTCTTCACACTCTCTTCTCTGTTATTTTTGTCCCGGGAAACGGGAAATAGGCCAAGACTCTTTTTACTCCCCCGGGTACTATAATTCATATGATTTTTTTAACCGATCGTCCTCGACCAATGCCGTAATAGGCCAGTCCCATGGCTTCTACACGGCCGGGATCATACAGATTTCTACCATCAAAAATCACTTTATCAGACAGTTCTTCGGACATTTTCTTAAAATCAGGCACCCGAAAGCTCTTCCATTCGGTAACAATAACCAGGGCATCGGCTCCGTGCAGGGCGGCTTCTTTGGTGCCCATCAAGGTAAAATTGTCTCTGGTTCCATAAATCCGCTGGGCCTCTTCCATCGCCTCGGGATCATATGCCTGTATCCTGGCGCCTGCTTGCCACAAAGCTTCTATCAACACCCGGCTGGAGGCTTCGCGCATGTCATCAGTGTTCGGTTTAAAGGCAAGCCCCCACAAGGCGATAGTTTTTCCGGAGATATCGTTGTTATAAAAAGAATTCACATGCTCAAAGAGCTTTTCTTTCTGTTTATAATTAACACTCTCAACCGCCCGGAGGATTTTAGCTTCATAGCCGATATCGTTTGCCGCCCGTTCAAGCGCCTGCACATCTTTGGGAAAGCAGGAACCACCATAGCCGCAGCCGGGATAAATAAACTGGTAGCCAATACGAGAGTCCGACCCTATTCCCCGTCTGACCTGTTCGATATCCACACCCATTCGTTCCGCCAGGTTGGACATCTCATTCATAAAGGAAATTTTTGTCGCGAGCAGACAGTTGGCCGCATATTTAGTGAACTCGGCACTGCGCACGTCCATAAGCATAATTTTATCGCGATTTCTGCTAAACGGCTCATAGAGCTCACGAATCCTCTCTTCAACAAGATCACTGTCAGTACCGACAATAATTCTCTCCGGCCGCATACAGTCATCAAGAGCGGAGCCTTCTTTCAAAAACTCGGGATTGGATGCCACATGAAAGGCAAGATCGACATTTCTTCTTTTGAGAACACCGGCCATATGCGCCCTGACCTTATCGGCGGTACCTACGGGAACGGTGGACTTATTGATGACGATTTTGCTCTCCTGCATATGCGTGGCGATCATGCCGGCCACCGCAAGTACATACTTTAGATCGGCACTGCCGTCTTCATCGGGGGGAGTGCCGACTGCGATAAACTGAAGTTCGGCATGGTTAATGCCCCTTTCAGCATCGGTGGTGAAATCAATACGCTTTTTTTCATAATTGACCTGCACCAGGTCCGACAATCCCGGTTCGAAAATAGGAATGTCGCCATCCTTCAAGCTTTCGATCTTCTTTTCATCTACATCCACACAACATACATTATGTCCAACATCAGCAAGCACCACCGCCTGCACCAACCCGACATAACCAACTCCAAAAACAGTTACATTCATGACTTCCTCTACCAAGTAAAAAAACGAAAAGTTGACCGAAAATTCTCTCAAGACAAAATCGGTCAGCATAATATCATGAAATGAAAACTAATCAAGCCTAACCACCATGAAGAAATAATTTATGAACGTAGGCTGTCTGCCGGCCAGGTGTTCGATTACTCTTTGCAGATTGCGCAATTACTCCTCCGCACAAAACCTTTTGTCATTGGCTTGTAGTTTATGTATAATGCAGCCAGGGCGAGCACTTTAAAAACGGCTCTCGTTTGATAAAACAATAATTCCCTCAATGACAAAAAACCTCTTGACGGCCCAGCGTCGATCAAGTAGTTTGCCGCGGACTTTGCGGAACACTA